>NZ_JAKSYK010000147.1:0-132853 GCF_022829425.1 Methylobacterium sp. J-072
CCAATCCCGCAGCCGCCGCCAGCAACTCATGCCGGAGCCGCAGCCCATCTCGGCCGGCAGCATCTCCCACGGCAGGCCCGAGCGCAGCACGAACAGGAGGCCCGTCAGTGCGGCCCGGTTCTCAATTGGACGACGCCCGCCTTTCGGACGGGGCCGAGGCGGCGGGAGGAGCGGAGCGATCTCATCCCAGAGATCATCGGGCAGAAGCGGTCTGGCCATGCTAAACCAACGCTGAAAGCCTCGCTCCGTGCCGTTCTGTTAGGCGCTCTAAGACCTTTTTCCAGTGACGTTCAGCGGCGGGCGCCCCCGGGCGTCCGCCGTCTTCATGTCGCGGTCCGGCGCGGCCGGCTGAGCGCCAGGGCGGTCGCAGCCAGCGTCACCGTCATCCCGACGGCCTCGGCCGCATCGATGCGCTCCCCGGCGAAGGCGTAGCCGACCAGCACGGCGATCACCGGGCTGACGAAGGCGTAGAGCCCGGCCCGGAACGCGCCCCAATCGCTCAGCAGCATCAGGAAGATCGGGAAGGCGATCAGCGATCCGCCGCCGACCATGACGGCGAGACCCTGCAGGACGCGGGGATCGCCGATGGCGGCGAAGTGGCCGGGATCCCAGCCCTCTACGGCGAGGCAGATCGGGATCAGGCCCAGCGTGCCGAGGCCGGACTGCCAGAAGGCCAGCACGACCGGCGGGGTCACGCGCACCAGGGGTCGGCTGATCACGGTACCCCAGGCATAGGCGAACGTGCCGAGGGCCACCGCCCCGAGGCCGAGGGCGGCCTGCCCGCCCTCTCCGCCCCCGCCGAGGCGGCCGGAGAACAGCAGCGCGAGGCCCGCGAGTCCGAGGACGATGGCGGCGATCCTGCGCGGGGTGATCGGCTCCTGCCCGTAGGCCGCGCCGATGCCGATCAAGAAGATCGGCATCAGCCCGAGGTTGACCACCGCGGCGAGCCCGCTCGGGGCCTGGGCCAGCCCCCAGAACACCAGCGCGTAGCAAGCCGTGGTGATCAGCATCGAGGCCGCCAGGACGCGCCCCGGTCGCTCGACCCGCAGCGTGAAGCCGCGCAGCCGCGCCATCACGAGAAACCCCAGCGCCGCGAAGCTGAAGCGAAGGCAGGCGAAGAAGATCGGCGGCAGGACCTCCATGGCGAGCTTCGTGGGGAGCCAGCCGGCCCCCCAGATGAACGCCATGGCGGTGAAGGCGAGGATCCGGCTCGAACCGGCCTCGCGTCGCGGGGCTGCGTCGACGAGCGGCGCGTCAGACATCTTCGGCTGCCGTACCGCTGGTGAGATCGACCCGCCCGAACTGACGCCGTCTCCCCAGACGGTCAAGCGTCGAGACGGCATGACAGCCCGGAGGTCCGAGCCGACCCCGAAGCGCTTCCGGATCAGGCCTCGCCTTGGCCGTCCGAGGTCGAGGTCTCCGCGAGAGCCCTGCCGACCTCCATCAGCAGCAGGTCGATGGCGGCCCGCATCAGCGGATCGCCAACCGAATCGATCAGGTCGCGGACCGAAAGGCACTGCGCCGCGAGGGCGTCCAAAGGGGCATCGTTCATGTCGGGGCTTTTCATCAGGCGGCCAGATAGGCCGGCTCGGACACGAGGACGGACCGGCTGTCGCCGTGGACCGTGCGGAGGCGTGCCAGGGTGCGGTCGTCGAAGGCGGCGGTCGCCGCCATGATCTCCTCGCCGCCGATCTGGACCGGCAGGCCCAGCGGCTGGGCGCGGAAATGCAGCTGGATGACGTGGATCATGTAGAGGGTCGGCATCTGCAGCAGCAGGCCGGTGAGCCCATGCGCCATGCCCCACTCGACGATGCCGGTGAGCAGCGCGATCGAGACCGGATTGACCACCCGGCCCCGGGCACGATGCGAGCGGGCGACGCCCTGGCGGGTCCATTCCCAGAGATGCGGGCCGGCGGGACGTTCGCCTTCACAGAGCTCCGGATAGACGTCGGACAGGAGATGCGGGCGCGTGGTCGGCAGGAGGCGGCTGTAGCCGATGACCCTGTCGCCCTCCATCGCCAGGAAGTGCACCGCGTGGGCCGTGTCGAACTGGTCGATCTCTCGCCCGTCCGGCCGGGCCAGATCGGTCCAACCCTTCTCCTCGACGAAGATTTCGTGCCGCAGGCGCCAAGCCTGCTCCATCGCGCCGGCATATCGCAGCGCGTTGGCGGGGGTGACCACATGGATCATGGAACAACCTCACGTCTCTATGGCGTGAGTGTCCCGCGTCTGGACCGGGGTTTGTACTACGTAAAACCGTAGGGTTTGCGTGTGATGGCCATGGCCAGCGCAACCTTGGATTTTGGTGCTGGACCGCGTGCGGGGGCCTGCCGAGACGGTGTCGTGCCTCGCGCATCGTCCTGGACATCAGAACCAGGAGGATGCGCGAGGTCTTCAGTTTTGCATCATCCCGAACGCCGGAAACCAGCCTTCGGGATGATGCGCTCGCTTAGGCCGAACCGGTATCCACTTCGGCGGCGAGCGCTCTAGGTGATCAGACCAGCCCGCAGCGCCTGCGCCACGGTGTGCGCCTTGTTGACCGTGTCGAGCTTCGTGCGGGCCGAGCGCAGGTGGAAATCGACGCCCGAGGCGGTGATGCCCATCACCAGCCCGATCTCCGCGTCGGTCTTGCCCTCGGCGGCCCATTGCAGGGTCTCGCGCTCCCGGGGCGACAGGCGCACCGGCTCGCCGGGCACCGGCCGGGCGTTCATCAGGAGCAACTGCCCGACCGCATAGGTCGCCACAAGATTGACCGCGATGCGGTCGGCCGCCTCGATCTCGATCGCTTCGCCGGAGAAGCTGATCCCGCCCGGCTCGCCGTCGAGGGTCACGAACGGGATCGTCAGCCCCGCCCGGATGCCGAACTCGGTGGCCTCGTTCATCACGCGGCCGGCCGCCGGCGTGTCGGGCTGCACGGCGCTCCAATCGAACGGCGTGGCGCTGGTGCAGAGCCTGCGAACCGTCGGGTCGTGCACGGCGTAGCCGCGGGTGACGTAACGGCGGCCCCATTCCTCCGGCATGGTGCTGGCCAGAACGTAGCCGGCGTGGCGCCGGGCCGGCAGGTTGGGCTCAGGCACGATGCCGGCCATGACGTAGGAAATCCCGTAGCGCCCGAAGGCGGCGACCAGTAGGCGAGCGATCTCGTCCGGCGTCGCGGCGCGGTCGAGATCGCGTAAGATGTTGAACGTTCTATCCAAATGCCTCGCTTGCGGCATGCTCGCCCCGGGGTTTTTGCACGTAGCGCGACAAATCGCAGACCACCACAACCTGAGGATGGCATCTGCGGCGCTTCGGCGATAGGTTGCAGAAGAATTCTCTCCCGCGGCCGGGGTCTCTTCGACGTCGATGCGGAAGGCGGATCGGGTGCGAGCTGCGAGCCAATGATCGACGACGAGACCCCTCCGACGACGCGCTACCTGCTCGAGCGCATTGCCGTGACCCTGGACGTGCCGGCGTCCTACTTCTTCCGCGTCGACACCTTGCCGGTCGATGTCTCGGGCGCGAGCGCCTCGGACTGTGACGAGGTCGCATCCCTGTTCCGCGCGATCAAATCACCGACCCGCCGCGGCGCCGTGCTGAAGCTGCTCCGCGAGATGGCGAGCGATCGCTGACGCCTCGCCGCGTCCGGAAGCCGGCACCGCCTGGTCTGAACGCGCCAGCCGAGCGCGCGAGCGATCCTGCCGCCGGAGGCGCGTCATCATCCGCACCCGCCTGCGGCACCGCCCGAGAAAACCAGTCGATGTTCAGGCCGCCACGAGCAAAGCGGCCCCGGCGACGCCGGACAGGACGAGCCGCAGGCGGCCGAGCCAGAGTGGTACGAGGCCGCGGCGGGTCAGGTCCTGGTCGATCAGGCCCCAGGCCAGCACCAGGGCGCCGAGCACGCGCAGGTCCCAGGGTGCCGGCGCGGCCATCGCCGCCCAGGCCACCAGGGACGGCACGATCGCGATGACGTAATCGCCGTTGCCAGTATTGCGAGCCGCGGCTGCCCCCCAACGAATGCCGCCCAGGAACGACGCGATCACCGCCCCGTAGGCCGACAGGATCGTCCGCGGCGACAGGCCGATGCTGCTCAAACCCCCGTCCGAGCCAGAGACCGCAAGCGCCGCGAAGCCCAGGAACGGGATGAGGCCGGCCACGCCGAGCACGAGCGCGCTCATCGGGACAGGGTTCCGGTGCGCCATCCATCCTCCGAGCCGCCGTACCGGCAGCGGCTACGCCACCTTCAAGGCAGGCGCGTAACGCCCGCATGGAGCGATCCCGCATGGCGGCAGAGCGGTCAAGCTGGGATCGGGGCGGCAAAAGAGAGCATCACCCCAAAGGCCGGTACCGGCTTCCAGAGTGATGCGTCGGGCGTCGGGGTCTCCGACCGTTACGATTTGCGCGACGGCGCGGTGAAGCTGGTCGGGCTCGGCGTCGGGGCGCCGAGGAGCGACATCGGCGCCGTGATGCCCTCTTTCGGGGCAGGCGGCTCGTTGACGGCCGCGTCGATCTTGCGCGGCTTGAAGGTGGCGGCGAGGCTCTTGGCGCTGGCGAGGTCGGCGGGATTCAGCTTATTCGCCACGTCGTCCCGCTTCTTGGCGGCGTCGTCGTCGCCCTGGGCAGCGGCGGCCGAGAACCACGCGTAGGATTGCACCAGATCCTGCGTCAGGCCGAGGCCGCGGGCGTAGAGCACCGCGAGATTGTACTGGCTGTCGCGGACGCCGAACTCCGCGCCTTGCCGGAACCACGAGGCCGCCGAAGCGAAATCGGGCTTGCCGTTGGCGGCGGGGTTCTCGGCGTAGAGCACCGCCAGATTGTGCATCGAGCGGGCATGGCCCTGCTCCGCGGCGCGGCCGTACCAGAGCTTCGCCTTGTCGAGATCCCGAACCAGGCCCGAGCCCTTCTCGTAATGGCCGGCGAGCTTGTACTGAGCCGGGGCGTAGCCGGCCGTCGCCAGCTTCTCGAACAGCTTAGCCGCCACGGAAAGGTCGCGCGGCATGCCGCGGCCATCCGCCTCGCGGGTCGCCAGATCCCAGATCGCCGCCCCGTCGCCGTCCAGAGCCGCTTGCTTCACCTTGGCCAGCGCCGGCGGCAGGGTGCCGAGATCCGCCTGCATCGTGTTCATGCCCGAGATCTGGGGCACCGCCGCCTTGATGGTGGCGGGCCGCGGCTCGGCAGGTAGCGGGGTCGGCAGAGCTTGCGTGGTCACCGGATCGGCGATCGGCGCCTTGGGTGCCGGCGCCTCGGGGGCGGCCTCCTGGCGCGACTCGCGGGCGGGCTCGGCGCGCGCCGGAGCGACCTGGGAGGTCTGGACCGTGCGGGGCGCCTCCTCGGGCGCGCGCAGGCTGATCGCCTGGAGTGCGCCGAGCGCCAGAACGATGGCGGCGAGCCCGAGCAGCAGCGGCCGGCGGCGGCGGTTGATCTCGGCGCGCAGGCGCTCGAAGCGGCTCTCCCCCGACGCCGTCGGCTCGCTCTCGGCCCGGTTGGCGCGCAGGTCGCGGCGATCGGCCGGCGCTTCCGCGGCGAGTTCCGCCTGGGCGGCCTGGGCGGCGCGGCGGGCCGCCGCGATGAAGCTGGTCTTGATGTCCGTCTCGCCGCCGGCGTCCGGCGCCGGGCGGCCGCGCTGCGGCTCGGCCGAACGGTCCCGCGTGGCCCGGCGGGCCATGGTATCGCGCGCCGCACGCGGCTCGCGTCCCGGACGTCCGCTGCCGGGCTCCAGCAGGTCGTCGGCCAAGCGCGAGGCCTCGGAACCGACGCCGCGGGCGATTTCCGGGCTCGTCGTGGTCATCAGGCGCTCGTCGAGGGACGGCACCCGTGCATTTGCCGATTCGGCCGGACCGAGCCGGTTGACCAGGCGTTCCAGGGCGGATTGGACACCCTCCAGGGTGGCGCCCAGCCGCTGGTCCGACGCGATCTGCCGCGCCTGCATGTCGGCGAGGCTCGCCCGCAGGAGCCCGATCTCGCCGAGATCGGCGCTCGGGATGCTGGATCCCTTCAGGGTCTGAGCGACGGCGTTGCGCGTGGCGCGCTCGACCGCGGCCTCGCTGGGCGCCGATTCGCGAAGCGCCGCGACCTGCTGCAGAAGGTCGTCCATGGTCCGCCCGAGGCCGGCCAGGGCCGGGTCGCCGCCGCGGGGCGCATCGAGCCGGCCCGCCAGCGAGACGACCTGCTTCTCCAGAGCGTCGAGACCCTCGTATTCCGAGCGGCTGCCGACCTGATCGACCTTCTCCACGAGGCTGCGCAGCATCGCGTGGATGGAGGCCATGTCGCCGGACTGGGCCGCATCCGGCGCACCGGCGCGATCGTACCGCTGGTCGCGGGTGTAGAGGCCGTCGACCTTGTCGGCCAGCGTCTGGATCTGCTCGGCGATGGCGGCCGGCGCGCCGGTGCGCACGTCGCTGCGGATCTCTTCCAGGAGCGGGCGCAGGCTGGCGTCGCTGCCCATCCGCTGCAACTGCGCGATCTGGGCGCTCACGGCCTGAAGGCTGTTCGCCAGGCCCTGGATGCGCTCCGGCCCGGCCAGGGCTCCGATCAGGCGGCGGATCTCTTCGAGTTCCGCGAACAGGCCGGCCAGAGTGTGACCGTCCGAACCGGCCTGTCCGGTCGCGGCGACGCTGTCGAGACGCTCGGCCAGGCGGCGCACGTCGTCGGCGACGCGGGTATGGACGTTCTCGGCGACCTCCTCGGCCAGGCGCTCGACCTGGGCTCGGACCTCCTCGATCGGGGCGGCGATGGCGGCGAGATCGGTGCCGACCTGTGCCCGTTGGATGCCGTGAGCGAGCGAGTTTACCGCCTGTTCAAGGGCACCGACATCCCGGCTGGTCGCCAGCTGGTTGATCGCCTCGCGCAGGCGCATCGTCTCGCGCTGCAACTCGGACACGGCGGCGGACGGTCCAGCCATCTCCTCGACCCGCGCCTCCAGGCGGCGGGCGAGGTCCATGCGCATGCTGGCCACGACGCCGCCGTCCGACTGACCGGCCGCGAGCGCACGCTCGCCGACGCCTTCCGAGAGCTCGCGCTGGCGCTGGCGGATATCCTGGACGGCGTTGCGGATCTCGGCCACGTCCGGCCGGCCGCGGCGGCCGGCCGGACGCCCGGAGGCGAATTGCTCGCCGAGCTGCGACATCCGCCGCTCGATATCGCCGAGCCGCTCGGTCACCTGCTGGACCGGCGTCGCCTTCAGGGCCCGCTCGATCCGGGTCTCGATCTCGGCCAGGCGCCGAGCCTCGGATTCCTGGGCGAGGCGCCGCTCCTCGTCGAGTGTGCGGTTGAGGCCGTCGATTCGGCTCATCAGGGCGGCGAAACCCTGGCCGTAGGATTCGGGGCTCTGCTCGTGCCGGCTCTCGGTCGGCCGCTCGAACGGGGAACTGCCGTGCGCGACGTGATCGTCCTGCTGGTTGATCTCGTGCCGGCTCTCCGGGCGGGCGGCCTGCTCGGCGCGTTGGCGGCGGCGCTGGCGTCGGTTGCCCTGGAGGCCCTGCTGCTGCGGCACCACGGAGGCGATCCAGGTCTCGAGCGGGACGCCCGCTCGCGCCGCGACATCCCGGGCGGCGTCGAGCACCTCCGGGTCGAAACTGTCGAGCTGCGGCATGGCGTTGCGGGTCATCGGAGGCCTGTCGTCGGCAGCGTTCGGCGTTGATCCTGTTCGCGGGGCGGGACCGAGAGACGGTATCCACGGAACGCGGGTGCCGGATCGTTCGAGGGGACCTTTAACTTTCTTGGTAAACACACGGTTAAGGCGAGCTGGACCCAGTAATCTTCGGCGCTCGCGTGCATGCCCCTGACAGATCCCGCACCCGCGACGGCAGAACCGTTGCTCCGGATGCGGCGGCGCGCTTAGATGCTGGGAAACGGGCGGGCCGATGGTGGCGCTCAGCCTGAGCGAGGGGGAACCAATTCATGCCGCACTACCGCGCCCCGGTCGACGACACGCTGTTCCTGCTCAACGATGTCCTGGGCTTCCATAGCCGGGACAATCTCGCCGGATTCGCCGATGCCTCCCCGGACGTGGTCGAGGCGGTCCTCCGCGAGGGCGCGAAACTCGCCGAGGAAGTTCTTGCCCCGGTGAATCGGGCCGGCGACCTCGAAGGCTGCCGCCGCGAGCCGGACGGCAGCGTTCGGACGCCCACGGGTTTCAAGGCGGCCTACGACGCCTACGCGAAGGGCGGCTGGATGGGCCTCGCGGTCCCGGAGGAATTCGGCGGCCAGGGTCTTCCCCACACCGTCAACACCGCGATGCAGGAATTCGCCTCGGGTGCGAACCTCGCGCTGGGAATGTATCCGGGCCTGACCCAGGGCGCGATGGCCGCGCTCTTGGTCCATGGCACTGAGGCGCAGAAGGCGCTTTATCTACCAAAAATGGTCGAGGGAGCCTGGACCGGCACCATGAACCTGACCGAGCCGCATTGCGGCACGGATCTCGGGCTCCTGAAGACCAAGGCGGTGCCGAACGGCGACGGCTCCTACAGCCTCACCGGCACCAAGATCTTCATTTCGGCCGGCGAGCACGACCTCGCCGAGAACATCATCCACTTGGTCATCGCCCGGATCGAGGGCGCACCGGCCGGGACCAAGGGCATCTCCCTGTTCGTGGTGCCGAAGTTCCTGGTGAAACCGGACGGCTCGCTGGGCCCCCGCAACGGCGTGTCCTGCGGCTCCCTCGAGCACAAAATGGGCATCCACGGGAACAGTACCTGCGTGATGAACTACGACGGTGCGACGGGCTGGCTGGTCGGCCAGGAGAATCGCGGCCTCAACGCCATGTTCGTGATGATGAACGAAGCGCGGCTCGCGGTCGGCGTTCAGGGGCTCGGCCAGTCCGAGGTCGCCTATCAGAACGCCGTGGCCTACGCGAAGGAGCGGCTCCAGGGCCGGGCGCTGACCGGCGCCAAAGCGCCCGACAAGGCGGCCGACCCGATCCTGGTCCACCCGGATGTCCGCCGCACGCTGATGCAGATCCGCGCCTTCAACGAGGCCGCCCGGGCCCTGATGCTCTGGACCGCCCTCCAGGCCGACATCCTGCATCGCTCGGAAGATTCCAAGGAGCGCCAGACCGCCGACGACCATCTCGGCCTGCTGACCCCGGTGGTGAAGGGCGTGCTGACCGATCGCGGGTTCGCCAATGCGGTCGAGGCGCAGCAGCTGTTCGGCGGCCACGGCTATATCGAGGAATGGGGCATGTCGCAGTTCGTGCGCGATGCCCGCATCGCCATGATCTACGAGGGCGCCAACGGCATCCAGGCCATGGACCTGATCGGCCGCAAGCTGCCCAAGGACGGCGGCCGGGCGATGATGGCCTTCCTGGGCGAGGTCCAGACTTTCCTGAAGGACCACGGCGAGGACCCCGCGATGGCGCCGTTCACCCAGCCGCTCCAGGCCGGGCTGAACGATCTCCAAGGCGCCGTGATGTGGCTGATGCAGAACGCCTTCTCGAAGCCCGACAATGCCGGCGCTGGTGCCACCGAGTTCATGCACCTCTTCGGTCTCGTGGCGCTCGGCTACATGTGGGCGCGGATCGCCAAGGCGGCCCAGGCCCGCAACGCCGAGGAGGCCGCCCCCCGCTGGGAGGCCAAGCTCACCACCGGCCGGTTCTTCATGGAGCGGATGCTGCCGGAGACCGGCCTGCGGCTGGCGCGGATCAAGGCCGGGGCGGAGACCACGATGGCGCTGGCGGACGAGGTTTTTTAGGCCTCGGCTACCCTACCCATTCATCGCATCCTGAGGCGGTGCGAAGCGGCCTCGAAGAACGTCTCCAGCGCTCGCTGAGCTTCTGAAGGCGTCCTGCTTTGCGAGCGCGTCCCAAAGAAAAAGCGCAGGTGGGAAATCGCGAGTTACGCGGTTTCCGGCCAGACCATTCAGCCGATCACCCCACGCCGTCATTGCGAGCGCAGCGAAGCAACCAAGGGTAGCGCACGATCCCAGAACGTAGCGAATCCCTAGGTTGCTTCGCTGCGCTCGCAATGACGGGATAGCTACGAGCAGTCCCCAAAATGCCGATCGAGACAGCCGCCCTGATCACGCTCGACAGCGGGAAGGCCGCTCTTAAGCCCCCAGCGCGCCGTCCAGATCCTCGATCAGATCCGCCGGATCCTCCAGCCCGATCGACAGCCGCACCACTTCCGGCCCCGCCCCCGCGGCGGTCTTCTGGTCGTCGGTGAGCTGGCGGTGCGTGGTCGAGGCCGGGTGGATCACCAGCGAGCGGGTGTCGCCGATATTGGCCAGGTGCGAGAACAGCTGCAGGTTCGAGACCAGCTTCACCCCGGCCTCGTAGCCGCCCTTCAACCCGAAGGTGAAGACCGCGCCGGCGCCGTTGGGCGTGTAGCGCTTTGCCAGCGCGTGATAGCGGTCGGTCTCGAGGCCCGGATAGCTCACCCAGGCCACGGCCTCGTGCTGCGCCAGGTGCTTGGCCACCACCAGGGCGTTGTCGGAATGGCGCTGCATCCGCAGCGGCAGGGTCTCGATGCCGTTGAGGATCAGGAAGGCGTTGAACGGCGACAGGGACGGCCCGAGATCGCGCAGGCCGAGCACCCGGCACGCGATGGCGAAGCCGAAATTGCCGAAGGTCTCGGCGAGCACCATGCCGGAATATTCCGGCCGCGGCTGGCTCATCATCGGGTAGCGGGCATCCCCCGCCCACTGGAACGAGCCGCCATCGACGATCAGGCCGCCGATCGAATTGCCGTGGCCGCCCAAAAACTTGGTCGCCGAGTGCACGACGATGTCGGCCCCGTGCTCGAACGGCCGGATCAGGTACGGCGTCGCCATGGTGTTGTCGACGACGAGCGGGATGTTGTGTTTTTTTGCGACATCAGACAGCGCCTTGATGTCGGTGATCACGCCGCCCGGATTGGCGATGGATTCACAGAAAATCGCCTTGGTGCGCGGCGTGATCGCGGCCTCGAACGAGGCCGGATCGTCGTTGTCGGCCCAGGCCACCGACCAGCCGAAGTTCTTGTACGAGTGGTTGAACTGGTTGATCGAGCCGCCATACAGCTTATTGGAGGCGACGAACTCGTCCCCCGGCTGCATCAAAGCGTGCATGGTCAGGAACTCGGCGGCGTGGCCGGAGGCCACGGCGAGCGCCGCGGTGCCGCCTTCGAGCGCGGCGATGCGCTCCTCCAGCACGGCGTTGGTCGGGTTGGTGATCCGCGAGTAGATGTTGCCGAAGGCCTGGAGCCCGAACAGCGAGGCGGCGTGATCGACATCGTCGAACACGAAGCTCGTGGTCTGGTAGATCGGCGTGGCCCGTGCGCCGGTGCTCGCGTCGGGCGCGGCGCCGGCATGGATCGCCAGCGTGTTGAAGCCGGGCAGGCGGTCGGTCATCGTCGGGTCTCCTCCTCGCACCGTCCCGCCTGTATGCCCGCCCGGGAGCGGCGCGCAAGGTTTGCCGAGCGCCGTCGCGCTAGTCGTGCGAGGCGCTGATATCGACGTGCGGTTGCCCGGCATCGACCAGAGCGCGATCGACGGCCTCGATCGCCAGCAGGGTCCGGGTCAGGTCCTCGGCCATGGAAATCGGGGCGACGTCGATTCCGCCCAGCCGCTTGGCGATGGCGTTCCGCTGTCGCGCCAGGGCACCGCGCGCGCGCTTCAGGTCTTCGACCTCGTCCACAGTCATCCGCTATCCTTTTCCAGCCCCGGGCCGGTCAGTCGCCGGGCGTCCAGTCGATGTTCGGCCGTTGCGCCAGCATCCGATCGAAATAGTTGGCCACCGCCTGCGCGCCATCCGTGTGCATCATCGCGACCGGATGCGCGAGGTAGGCACGGGCGAGATCCATCGGAATCTGGCCCGCCTGGAGGGCTTTCAGCACCTCGTCAATGAAGGCGTCGTTGGCCTCGTTGAAATCGCTCGACAGCTTCTTGCGGTCGTTGAGCGCCTTGATCGGCATGCCGTGTCCTTTGGATTGGAATCGGGCGACGCCCACGGAAGAGATCGCGGGCGGTCTTGCAAGTCTCTGTGCCGCGTCAAGAAACGGCGGGTTGCATCTGCGCGCCACCGTCTGGTCGAACCGCTGCGCCGCTCAGGTCTTCACCGTCTCCGATCAGTCGATGCAATTTCTACGAGCGTGCGATTGCACACTTAAGTAACCGCGCGGCGCAGTGCGTTGGAGCGGAAATCCTGCGTGGCACGTTAATCCACCATGTCGATCGATCTGATACCCGCGCACAGCGTCGAAGTCATTCCCTGCGCGAGCGATCCGCGATGCTTTCGCTGGATCATCCGGGCCGGCGGTGGCGCGGTGGTGGAGCACTCGCCCTACGCGTTCGTGACGCAGAACGGCGCCCGCATCTCCGGGGAATGCTGGATCCGCGAACATTTCGCGGATGGGATGCGGGGCTGAACCCCAACCTGCCTTGGGTCTTTCCGGACATGCCGGCCGGCCGTTCGCCGCGTTGAACGAAGCAGTTCGTCATCGGCAAACGAAGGCTCAAAAAGCAAAAAACGCCCGTGAGGGCGCCTTGCGAAGATCTGGTTGGGAGTTGGAAAACTGGAGCGGGCGAAGGGATTCGAACCCTCGACCCCAACCTTGGCAAGGTTGTGCTCTACCCCTGAGCTACACCCGCTCACTAGTGCCTGGCCGCCTGGACTTGCGTGCCGGCGGCCCCGGCGGCGCTCTCTAAACACCATTCCGCCGGGCGACGCAAGCGTCTCTTTTGCGGTTCGTGTCGATTCACCAGTATGGGTCGGGCGGGAGCCCCTGGCGGATCTCCCGGAGCCGGGCCACGGTCGCCCGGGTGGTGCCCTCGGGGAGCGCGTCGGCCGGGAAGAACCCGAAGGCGGCGATCTCCCGGTCGGGGGCCTTGGCCCTCAGCACCGCGAAGGCCGGCAGCACGAACACCGCGACATGGTCCCGGGGCGCGGCCCCGGCGTTCCGGTAGAGCCCGTGGAGGCGCAGCGGCGCCTTGGCGACGATCTCCGCCTCCTCGCGGAACTCGCGCTCCATGGCGGCGCTGGCGGTCTCGCCGCGCTCGACGCCGCCGCCGGGCAGGTGCCAGCCGCTGACATAGGTGTGGCGGACCAGGGCGACGCGGCCTTCCGCATCGAGGGCGACGCCGCGCACGCCCAGCGTCATGCCCCGGGACGCAAGCGCCCCGAGGTGGAACAGGCGCCGCAGGAACGGCCGGTCGAGGAGCATTTTTTTGGGACGCGGTCAGACGACGTCGAGGGTGATCTCACCCAGGCTGGCGATCGCCGCGACCATGCGCTCGCCGCGCCGCACCGGGCCGACGCCCGACGGCGTGCCGGTGAAGATCAGGTCCCCGGGCTGCAGGGTGAAGTAGGTCGAGAGGTAGGCGACTTGCTCGGCGACGGACCAGATCATGTCGGCGAGGTCGCCCCGCTGGCGGATGTCGCCGTTCACGGCCAGCGTGATCGACCCCTTGGCCGGATGGCCGATCGCCGAGGCCGGATAGAGGGCGCCGATCGGGCCGGAGCCGTCGGCCGCCTTGCCGAGGTCCCAGGGCCGCGACAGCTTCTTGGCCTCGTCCTGGAGGTCGCGCCGGGTCATGTCGAGGCCGATCGCGTAGCCGTAGACGTGGTCGAGGGCCGATTCCACCGGGATGTCGCTGCCGCCGCCGGCGAGCGCGGCCACCAGCTCGACCTCGAAATGGTAGTTCTCGGTCTTGGGCGGGTAGGTATGGGGTGTCGGCTCGGACCCGACGATCTGCAGGGCGTCGGCCGGCTTCATGAAGAAGAACGGCGGCTCCCGATCGGGATCGGCCCCCATCTCGCGGGCATGGGCGGCGTAGTTGCGGCCGACACAGTAGACGCGGCGCACGGGGAACAGGTCGCTGCTGCCGGCGATCGGCAGGGCGATGCGGGGCGGGTTCTGGATGACGGAGAGCATCGCAACTCCTGCGGTGGGGCGCCCTGATCCGGGCGTGTGGCCGTCCCGGGCGTGGATAAGGGTTGTAAGGCGTGCAGGGGCCTGCGCCATCCCGGCGCTTGCAAGGCCCGCGCCCTGGTCTACAAAATTTTGCCGATGATGCCGCCAGCCCTCACCCACGATACGCTGCTTAGCGCCCTGCGCGACGGGCTCGGCGCGCGGCACGTGCTGACGGATCCGGAGGACCTCGCCCCCTACCTGGTCGAGAGCCGCAAGCTGTTCACCGGCTCGGCGCTCGCGGTTTTGCGGCCGGGCAGCACCGAGGAGGTGGCCTTCGCGGTCCGGGCCTGCACCCAGGCCGGCATCGCCGTGGTGCCGCTGGGCGGCAATACCGGTCTCACCGGCGCCGGTATCCCGCAGGGCGGCGTGGTCCTGTCGCTGGAGCGGATGAACCGCCTGCGCGCGGTCGATCCGGTGGATTCCACGATCACCGTCGAGGCCGGGATGATCCTCTCGGAGGTGCAGGATGCGGCCGAGCGGGCCGGCCTGTTGTTCCCGCTCTCCTATGCGTCGCGGGGCTCGGCCCGGATCGGCGGCGGCATCGCCACCAATGCCGGCGGCATCGCAGTGCTGGCCTATGGCAATGCCCGGGATCTCGTCCTCGGGCTGGAGGTGGTGCTGGCCGACGGGCGGGTGTGGAATGGGCTGAAGGCGCTCCGGAAGGACAATGCCGGCTACGACCTCAAGCAGCTGTTCATCGGCTCCGAGGGGACGCTGGGCATCGTCACCGCGGCGGTGCTGAAGCTGTTCCCAAGGCCGCGCTCGACCAGCGTCGCCTTCGTGGGCCTGGATTCGGCGCGCGCCGCCCTCGACCTATTCGTAAACCTGCGGGCTCGGATGGACCGTGACCTCACGGCCTTCGAGTACCTGCCGCCCTTCGCCCTGGAGATCGTGCTGCGGCATGTCCCCGGCACGGTCCGGCCGCTGGCAAGCGAGCACGGGGCCTACGCGCTAATCGAGGTGTCGTCCGCGCGGCCGGACGCCGACACCCGGGCCGAGCTGGAAGCCGCCCTCGGCGAGGCCTTGGAGGCTGGGCTGATCACCGACGCGACGATCGGGTCCAGCGGCGCCCAGAACACCGCGCTCTGGGCCCTGCGCGAGGGCGTGCCCGAGGCCCAGACCCGGGAGGGCGCCTCGATCAAGCACGACGTCTCGGTGCCGCTCTCGAAGCTGCCCGATTTCCTGGAGCGGGCGAGCGCGGCGTGCATCGCGGCGATGCCGGGCCTGCGCCCCTGCGGCTTCGGGCATTTCGGCGACGGCAACATCCACTTCAACCTGACCCAGCCGGCTGCCCTGGACCGCGCGGCGTTCCTGGCGGAATGGGGCCGGTTCAACCGGATTGTCCACGACCTCGTGCACGAACTCGGCGGCTCGATCGCGGCGGAGCACGGCGTCGGCCTGATCAAGCGCGACGAACTCGCGCATTACGGCGATCCGGTCGGGCTCGATCTGATGCGCCGGGTGAAAGCCGCCCTCGACCCCGCGGATTTGATGAATCCCGGAAAGGTGATCCCGGGTCTGGACCGGACGCCGCCGACTTTGGCTTAGGGGGCGAAAGCTGAACCTTGGTGGGGTCGGGTTTCGACCGCGCTCGGTCACGCGGGCAGCGCTCGGCACCTTTCGAAAGTGGCCTTTCTTCAGACGTCCAGCCACCTCCACTTGGGGCGTAAAGCAAAGACCTCACGCCGGCTTCTCACATGATAGATTCGGCTATTAGACCACAAGCACTCACCGTCCTCGTAAAAAGCATTTTTTTAGTGATTTTCTTCTATCTCATTTTTCCGTCTGGATCCGGCAAACCTCTATGTGATTTCATCTCCTGGGAAGTAAAACATATGGACGATTATTAAAATTACTCCATTAGTTGCTTAATAGTTTCCTCTATCCAATGCTTTACCGATCACATTTTCAAGAACACCGGCGCTTGGACTCAAGCATTACAAAAAATCAGAGACATCTCGCCAAAAAATACCGCGCAATTGAAGCAATATTTATCATGAGCTAAGCTACAAATTCAGATACGGCTTCCGTTTCGTAACAATTTTATCGATTCCTTTTAAATTCTCGCGCCACAGAGCCGCATCTTGTTGTGTTGTGGATAGATCCGAAACCAAATCTTTCATTCTATCAACAGAAAAGGGTGGATTTGGACAGAAATACGGCGTCAAAGGCTTATTGGCATAGTAGTTAAAAAATAACGCTCTCCGATTTCGTCCTACAGCAGGTTTGCCTCTATGAAAATACTTGAATGTGTCGCAGAGTATTACAGCTCCTGTCGGTCCGGTGAAAGACGTGATTTCAAATTTGATCTTGCCTTCGTTTTGAAGATCGATCAACTTTTGCTGCCTGAAACCTCGTAAGTTTTCAAAAAGAGGGGCGTTGTGCTGCAAATGAAGAATTTCTAGCGGACCGTCGTTCTCACCAACATCATTGAGATACACGGCAACCTTTACCATCGGATTGTCTTCACTGTCTTTATGCCAAGCTCTCGCGCCTCTTTCTAACCCGTCAGCTACAGTAAAAAATATATCGACGCCGCCATAACCCACGGGAAGCCGCAGATAATGTTCGACGATTCTCAGAAGCTTAGTATCAAGGCCGGCACGGAAAATCGTTTTGAACTGATCCAATAATAAAGGCTTTGCGGCAAGCAACTTCACGATGTCAATATTTTCTCCCGTCTCAACATAATTCTTCTCGATCACATTATAAATATCATTCGTCGCCGCCTGAAATTTTTCCGACCTAAAGGCTTCAAATATCTCTAAATTCGTCGTGCAAAACCCTTGCCTAGCCAAACCTTCGGCAAGCGGTGTCTCATCGGTATTTAATACTGATAAATTTTGGCTATGGTGACGAATAAGATCGATTCTGTGTCGATATCTTTTGTTTTTGATCGGCCCTATTGAATAAATGCTATGGACTGTCTTGGAGGGCCACTGCAAAATTCTGTGAATAATCTTTTTTGCAACAATCACGATCTTTCGAGCGACGTCCATGGGGCACCAAGTTTTTGAAGCTGGAAACAGCTATGTATTAACTCACTTTGCAAATTTCTTGCCATAAATTAATATTCACGCTCGGCAAGATCAAAAATAATACTCTGCGACAAACCGACTTCGGAATACAAAAGCATTTATTGCTACCGCAGTTTGATGGCGAGTCAATAGCTATGCGTCAATTTTGGGCCGAGTTGTCGATGACTCTGACATGTTTCATATTAATTTGAGCGTATTCAATCTCTTTTACCCGGGCGCGCTCGACTAACTCATCAAGATCAATCTGTTACCATCGGTTGTTCCCGGTCCTAAGTTTCCCAAATGAGCCGTCGTTTTTTGAACAAGTCAGCCCAGACTACCGAATGACTGCTCGGGTTTGAAAGAGGAAGCCAAAACGACGTCTGCGTTCATGCGCTGCCTCCTCAAAGCGGACCAGCGGAAATCCACCCGTTGCCGACACACCGCTGCCAATCGAAGATGCGGAATGTACACCGCCCGACCGGTTCGTGCCCCAATCGGTCGTCGCTCCCGGCTCTATTCGAAGCGTCCGAAATCAGCCGTGCCGCCGGATCCGATGAGCAGGCCGAGCGCATCTGGCGGGAGACGATGGCGCAACTGCGTGTCCCCGTCTCCGTGTCCGATGATCACGACCGCCTCGCGGCCACCTGCACCCTCATCGTCGCACCGAATCTGTTGCGCGGCGGGCGGCGCCACGGATTTTTGAAAAACGTGGTCACACATCCCGAGCTTCGATGGCGTGGGCATGGCCGTGCCGTCGTCGCGGCCGCACTGTCACGGGCCTGGGCGGACGCGTGTCACCACGTGTTGATGCGGAGCAAGCGGCCGAACTCGCGGGTTGCCTATGTCGCCCAGGGGTCTCGGCGGTCCGGCGAGGCGTGATCACGTCGCTTTCGGTACTGCCTTTGAGGGCAGCCACCAGGCATCCAGTTCGTGCCGTGTGTGCCGCATCGCCTTCGGACACCGGCGAACACATCTCGGCATGAGACCCCGAAATTTGTGCGGCGCGCCATAATTCGGCACGGCGGCGGGTGCAGGAGTTGCCGCAACGGCACGGTTCGTCGCCGCCGGACTGGCCGTTAAGCGACTGCTAACGCTTCGGGCCGACCCTCATTGCAGACACCGGGGACGCCCGCGCCCGCCCAGGCATGGTCTTTGCTCAGGAACCATTCATCTCGCATGTGCGAGATCAGTGATGAGCCGTCCACCGACAGACAGCCTTTCCTTTTTCTGGAGACCGACGGAATGCCTACCTCCCAGGCCCGCGTGCAGACCACCGAGGCTAGCCGCTACCTGCAGCAGCTGTGCCGGCACTGGAGCCACAAGTTCAAGGTCGAGGCGACCCCCGAGCACGGCACCGTGCCGTTCGGCGAGGACCGCGTCTGCACCTTCGACGCCGAGCCCGACGCCCTGGTGATGCGTATCGACAGCGCCGACCCGGTGAACCTCACCCGTCTCGAGAACGTGGTCGCCGACCACCTCGCCCGCTTCGCCTTCCGCGAGAGCCTCGGCGATATCCGCTGGTCCCGCGCCGCCTGATTTTTTAGCGATTGGGGTCGCGTTGACGCGTCGCGAGCGGCGCCGCCCTTCGGCCTGTCCGGCGCCAGGTCGGACCGGTCTTCTCGTCTCAAGAACGTTTCTCGGCCGGTTGCTGGCGTAGGCTTTGCAGCCGTGGTGGGCCGCGCGACAGCGTCGGCGCCCCTGGATACGAGAGCGGGACGACGGAATGAAGCGACGCACCCTGCTGCGAGGCGCCGGCGCCCTGATCGCCGGTGCCGTGGCGCGACCCGCCCTGGTCCGGGCGGCCTCTGCGACGACGCTGCGCTTCGTCCCCTACGCCGACCTGGCGCTCCTCGACCCGATCATCACCACCAACTACGTCACGCGCACGCATGCGCTGATGGTGTTCGACACGCTCTACAGCCTCGACGCGTCCTACCGCGCCCAGCCGCAGATGGTAGCGGGCCACGACGTGTCGGCGGATGGGCTGACCTGGCGCCTGACGCTGCGGGACGGCCTGCGCTTCCATGACGGCACGCCGGTCCTCGCCCGCGACGTGGTGGCGAGCCTCAAGCGCTGGTCCATGCGCGATGCCTTCGGCGGCGCCCTGTTCGCCACGGTGGACGAACTCTCCGCACCATCCGACACGACGGTGCAATTCCGGCTCAAGCGGCCATTCCCGCTGCTGCCGGACGCCCTGGCGAAGCCGACCTCCTACCTGCCGGTGATCATGCCCGAGCGGCTGAGCGCCACGCCCGCCACCCAGGCGGTGCCCGAGATCGTCGGCAGCGGCCCCTACCGCTACGTCGCGTCCGAGCGCGTGCCGGGCTCCCTCAACGTCTACCGCAAGTTCGAGGATTACCGGCCACGCCAGGACGGCACGCCGAGCTTCACCGCCGGGCCGCGGATCGCGCATTTCGACCGGGTCGAGTGGCGCACGATCCCCGACGGCGCCACCGCGGCCGGTGCCCTGCGCTCCGGCGAGATCGATTGGTGGGAGCAGCCCTTGGTCGACCTCGTGCCCGACCTGCTGCGCCAGAAGGACGTGCGCGTCGAGCTCGTGGAGAGTGCCGGACTGATCGGCCAGATCCGCCTCAACCACACCCTGCCGCCCTTCGACAATCCAAAAATCTGCCACGCGCTGCTGTCGGCGGTCGACCAGACCGAGATGATGGATGCCGTCGCCGGCAGCGATCCCGCGATCCGGCGCGGCCCGGTCGGCATCTTCACCGCCGGCGGCCCGATGGCCTCGGAGGCCGGCATGGGGGTGCTCACCGGCCCGCGCGACCTCACGGCCGCCAAGAAGGCCCTCGCGGCGGCCGGCTACAACGGCGAGCGGGTCGTGCTGCTCGCCGGCACCGACGTGCCGCGGATCAACGCGGTCTGCGAGGTGATGGCCGACCTCTGCCGAAAGCTCGGCATGAATCTCGATGTTGTCGCCACCGACTGGGGCACGGTCAATCAGCGGATCCTCAGCGCGAAGCCCCTGGACCAGGGCGGCTGGTCGATGTTCGGCATTTTCTCGGGCGGCCTCGACATGATCTCGCCGGCCTATCACCTGGCGGTCCGCGGCAACGGCCGCGCCGGTGTCCCGAGCTGGCTCACCGACGCGCCGATCGAGGAACTGCGCAGCGCTTGGTTCGCGGCCCCGGACCTCGACGGACAGAAGGCACTGGCAGCGAAGATCCAGGCCCGGGCGATCGAGATCGGCGCCTACATCCCCTGCGGCCAGTACTTCCAGCCCACCGCCTACCGGCGCGACTTGGAGGGCATGCTCACCGGCCTGCCGCTGTTCTGGAACCTGCGCCGATCGGCGTGAGCGCTCAGCCAATCGCCATCAGGCTGGCATTGCCGCCCGCGGCCGCGGTGTTGATCGCGGTCGAGCGCTCTTCGATCAAGCCGGGCAGCGCGTAGAGATCGCCAGCCGCGAGCGCCTCCGGGGTGCGGGCCTGGACCTGAACGATCGGCCCAAGCCCCTCGGCCAAGGTGCGGTTCAGGGTCTGCAACGCCGCGGTGTCGCCCTCGAACAGCACCGCCCGCACGTCGCCAGTCCGGTCTAGGCCGGCCGGCCGCGTGACCCGAGCGGCGAGATCGGCCGGCAGGTCGCTCACGGAATCGAGGACGCCGTCGGAGCCGATCACCACCGCATAGTTGCCGGTCGCCAGGATGGCGCCGAGCTGGAGGAGCAGCCCGGTCTCCGTCGTGGCGACGGCCGCCACGCGCCCGCGGGGATGCAGGGCGTAGAGGTTGCGCTCGCCGACCGGCCCGGCCAGCTCGACCTCGGCGCTATGAGGAAAACGTTCGGCAGCGAGCCGGTCCGCCAGCGGGCCGTGCCCTCGCGACCGCAGCCAGTCGGCGTAGCGGCGGCTCAGGTCCTGGTCGCCTGCCAGCCCGTCGAGGGCGGCGGCCGGCGGCCACTTCAGCAGGCGGCCGAGATAGAGCGGCCCGCCGGCCTTGGGGCCGGTACCCGACAGGCCGGACCCGCCGAACGGCTGCACCCCGACCACCGCGCCGATGACGTTGCGGTTCACGTAGCGGTTGCCGGCGCCGATGCGCCCGAGCACCCGGGACACGGTCTCGTCGATGCGGGTGTGGAGGCCGAAGGTCAGGCCGTAGCCGGTGGCGTCGATCTCGGTCACCAGCCGGTCCAGGTCGGCGCGGGCGTAGCGCAGGACGTGCAGCACGGGCCCGAACACCTCGCGCTCCACGTCGGCAATGCGGGTGATCTCGATCAGCGTCGGTGGCACGAAGGTCCCGAACGCCACCGCGTCCGGAAGCGGCACCTGATGGATCGCAAACCCGCGCGCCCGCATCGCGGCGACATGCCCGTCGATGCGCTCGGCCGCTGCCCGGGTGATGACCGGGCCGACATCGACGGCGAGCCGGCGCGGATCGCCCACAACGAGCTCGCGCATGGCGCTCTTGAGCATCGCCAGGGTGCGGTCGGCGATCTCCTCCTGCAGGCACAGGATGCGCAGGGCCGAGCAGCGCTGGCCGGCGGAATCGAAGGCCGAGGCGATCACGTCCCCGACCACCTGCTCGGCGAGCGCGGAGGAATCCACCACCATGGCGTTCTGGCCGCCGGTCTCGGCGACGAGCGGGACCGGTTCGCCGTCGCGGGTCAGGCGCTGGGCTAGGCTGCGCTGGATGCTCTTGGCGACGGCGGTCGAGCCGGTGAACATCACCCCCTGCACCCGCGCATCGCCGACGAGCGCCGCGCCGACCTCGCCCGGGCCGGGCAGGAATTGGAGCGCGTCCTCCGGCACGCCCGCCGCATGCAGCACCCGGATCGCCGCGGCGGCGATCAGCGGCGTTTCCGCGGCAGGCTTGGCCAGGACCGGGTTGCCAGCCGCCAGGGCGGCGGCGACCTGCCCGACGAAGATCGCCAGTGGGAAATTCCAGGGCGCGATGCAGACCACCGGGCCGAGGGGCGCGTGCGTGCGGTCCAGCGTCCGCTCGGCCTCGGTCGCGTAGTAGCGCAAGAAATCCACGGCCTCGCGGATCTCTGCGACGGCATTGGCGAAGGATTTTCCGGCCTCGCGCACGATCAGCCCGATCAGCACCGGCATCCGCGCCTCGAAGGCGTCGGCGGCGGCGCGCAGGCAGGCGGCCCGGGCTTCGGGCGCGGTCGCGCCCCAGGTCTCGGCGGAAGCGTCCGCGCGGGCGAGCGCAGCCTCGATCTCGGCGGGCGATGCGGCCCGGACGCTGCCGACCCCATCGCGATGATCGGCCGGATTGCGGACCGGTGTGTCGGCCGAATTCGGCTCGGCCCCGGATGGCACGGCCCGCCACACGGCACGGCCGCTCTCGCCCAGATGTTCGGCGAGCCGCGCAAGGACCACCTCGTCGGCGAGGTCGAGGCCCGCGGCATTGGCGCGGGCCGGACCGAAGAGGTCGCGCGGCAGCTTGATCCGCTCATGCGGTGCGCCCGGGACTGGCATCGCTTCGACCGCCGCCACCGGATCGGCAATCAGCGATTCCACGGGTACGGCGGCGTCGCCGACCCGGTTCACGAAGGAGCTGTTGGCGCCGTTCTCCAGGAGCCGGCGGACCAGATAGGCCAGCAGGGTCTCGTGGGTGCCGACCGGCGCGTAGATCCGGCACGGCCGGTCGAGCTTACCCGACCCGACCACCGCCTCGTAGAGCGGCTCGCCCATCCCGTGCAGGCACTGGAACTCGTACTGGCCGAGGGAAAAATCCGGCCCCGCCATCTCGACGATGCTGGCGAGCGTCTGCGCGTTGTGGGTGGCGAATTGCGGGAAGACCGCGTCCGGCGCGGCGAGCAGCTGGCGCGCGCAGGCGAGGTAGGACACGTCGGTGTGCAGCTTGCGGGTGAAGACCGGGAAGTCCGCGAGCCCGTCCACCTGCGCGCGCTTGATCTCGCTGTCCCAGTAGGCCCCCTTCACCAAGCGGACCATCAGCCGGCGTCGGCTGCGGCGGGCGAGGTCGACGAGCACATCGATCGCGAACGGGCAGCGCTTGCCGTAGGCCTGCACGACGAAGCCGAGCCCGTCCCAGCCGGCGAGATCCGGGTCGAAGGCCAGGGTTTCGAGGATGTCGAGGGACAGGTCGAGCCGGTCGGCCTCCTCGGCGTCGATGTTGAGGCCGATCTCGTAGCGCCGGGCGAGGCGCGCCAAGTCCCGAACCCGGGGCGCCAGCTCGGCCATCACACGCCCGCGTTGGGACCGTGTGTAGCGGGGATGGAGCGCCGACAGCTTGATCGAGATGCCCGGCCCCCGGAGGATACCGCGCCCGGCGGAAGCCTCCCCGATCGCCCGGATCGCCTCGTCGTAGGACCGCAGGTAGCGCGCCGCGTCCTCGGCGGTGAGCGCGGCCTCACCGAGCATGTCGTAGGAATAGGTAAAGCCCCTCGCCTCCATGCGCTTCGCATTGCGCAACGCTTCGGCGATGTCGCGCCCGGTGACGAACTGTTCGCCCATCAGCCGCATGGCGAGGTCCACCGCCTTGCGGATCAGCGGCTCACCGCCGCGCCCGATCAGCCGGGTGAGCGCCGCCGACAGACCGGCCTCGCTGCGCGTCGCGGCCAAGCGGCCGGTGACCAGCAGGCCCCAGGTCGCAGCATTCACGAAGGGCGACGGGCTGTGGCCGAGATGGGCGGCCCAATCGCCGCCGGCGAGCTTGTCCCGGATCAGCGCGTCGCGGGTGGCGGCATCGGGGATGCGCAGCAGCGCTTCCGCCAGGCACATCAGCGCCACGCCCTCCTGGCTCGACAGGGCGTATTCGTGGATCAGCCCCTCGACGCCGCCGTGCCGGGTCTGGCGGCGCAGGGCCTCGACGAGGTGTCGAGCCGTCTGTGCGACACGCGCGGCCGCCTCGGGCGACAGGCGGGCGCGATCGATAAGCGGCGCGATGCAATCCGGCTCGGGCCGCCGGCAGGCCGCGACCATAGCGGCCCGCAGGGGTGACAGGGTGGCGACCTCGTCCGCGAAGGCCGCGAACGGATGGTCTTCGGCGTCTGCAGATCGATCGGGATGGCCGGATCCGGACATGGGGCGCCTCTCGGGGTTGCGCGACGACTCACACCGTCACCCCAGGCTACATCGTCCGCCGCTCTTGTTCAGGCCTTGTCTGTCGGATCAGAAGTCGCATTCGGCACCGCCCAGCCGGAGGCGCGTCCTACGGACGCTTGGCATGCGCGGCGTCGATCGCGTCGGTGAGGACAGCCTGAGCGCCTTCGCGGCGCAGCGTTGCGGTGGGGATGACCACCGTGTCGGCGCAGGCCTGGACCACGTGGGCCAGATCGAATTGGACCGCGAGCCCGCCCGCCTCGGCGTCGGGCCATACCGTCATGGCGGGCGGTTCGCCGGAGTAGGTCTCCGTCACCGCCTCCCGACACGCTTTGTCGTCCGCATCAGCCTTCGGCTTTCCCGTCTTGGGGCGGTAGGCCTGAAGGTAGAGGGCGTGCAGCCGCTTGGACGACAGGGTCACCATCTTGGTCTCCTCGGCCTGGGTCGCCAGCGCGACCTTGCCGGTCAGCGCGGGTGGCAGCAGCGTCGTCCAATCCACCGGCGTGCCGGTGGTGAGATCGTAGACGATCGCCGTCGTGCCGGTGTTCGGATGGGCACCGCCGCAGAACGTGCTGTCGTGAATCTCGAAGCTGAGGAACCTGGGACCACGCATGGCCGCGCGGACGCTCCGCTCCCAGGAACTCTGCGCGCCGCCCTCGGCCTTGCAGCTTTTCGCCGCCTTGCGGACCTGGGCGTCGAGGCGCTTCACGGCGGCGTTGATCCGCCGCTCCGCATCGTCGACCGGGTCGATTATCTGCGGAAAGGCATCGATGTTCGGTCCAGCTTGAGCCGGCTGCACCTGCACGATCCGGTCGGCGGCCTTCGCGGGTACACCGGCGGCGACGAGCAGGGCTCCGAACGCCGCAAGCCGAAGACGTGCCTTCATCGATCGCTCCCACGCATCCCGTGCGCCCCGTCCGCGGCGACTTGGACCGCCGAATGAGGGTCAGATCCCGAATAAGGACTGCTCTCGCGGCGCTCAATCCGCCGCCTAGATGCCGATCTAACGGATCGGTAGAGATCGCCATGTCTTCGAGCGCACATCGGATGGGCCGTACAGGGTTGGCGCCGGGACGAACATTGCCCGGCGAGCGCAGGCGTGGCGGGCAGCATCGGCGTCCGCATCAGATCGACGTCCGAACGACTATCCGCGCCGGAAACCGGGCTTCCGAACACCTGGCCTGCGTCGCCGCATCGACCGCTCGTCGGAGGTCGCCCCTGCCGAGGCGCCCGCCATGGTACAGGGACGGCCATGACCGCGATCCTGATCTACGGCGCCACCGGCTACACCGGCACGCTGCTCGCCGAACACGCCGTCGCGCAAGGCCTGAGCCCGATCCTGGCCGGGCGCGACTCCGGCAAGCTCCGGCCGCTCGCCGCCCGGCTGGGGCTCGACTGGCGCGCCGCGCCCCTCGACGATCCGGGCCCCCTGCACGACATGCTCGCCGGCATCGCCGCGGTGATCCACGCGGCCGGACCGTTCTCGAAGACGGCCCGCCCCATGGCCGCGGCCTGCCTCGCCGCGGGGACGCATTACATCGACATCACCGGCGAGATCGACGTGCTGGAATCGCTCGCCGCCCGGGATGCCGAGGCGAAGGCCGCCGGCATCGTCCTCCTCCCGGCAGCCGGGTTCGACGTGGTGCCGAGCGATTGCCTCGCCGCCCATGTGGCGAACCGGCTGCCCGGCGCCACGCATCTGCGGATCTCCATCGGTGGTTTCGGCGGCTTCAGCCGGGGGACCGCCCGCACCATGGTCGAGGGCATCGCCTGGGGGACGCGGGTGCGCCGGGATGGCCGCATCGTCGAACTGCCGAGCCCGCCCCGCGGCAGCGCCGATTTCGGCCGCGGCGCCCGGCGCACCGTGGGGCTCGGCTGGGGCGACGTCTCGAGCGCGTGGTACTCGACACGGGTCCCCAACATCGAGGTCTATTTCGAGGCCTTCCCGGCCATGGCCGCAGCCGCGGGCCTGCCGTCCGGCCTGCGCCGGATCATCGCCGGCCCGACGGCGCAGCGCCTGATCAACCGCGGCATCGACCGGCTGCCGCCGGGGCCTTCCGAGACGGCGCGGGCGACGGCGCGCAGCACCTTCCGGGCCGAGGCCTGGGACGGGAGCGGCAACCGTGCGGCGAGCGGCATGGAGACCCCCGAGGGCTACACCCTGACAGTCCTGACCGCTCTGGAATCCGCTCGGCGCGTGGCCGCGGGCGCGGTGGCAGCGGGGTTCCAAACCCCGGTCACCGCCTTCGGGCCGGATTTCATCATGGGGTTTCCGAACGTGGTGCGGACGGATCTCTGACCCTCTCCGTCATTGCGAGCGCAGCGAAGCAACCCAGGGCGGCGCGCGATCTCCAAATGTGGCGTGTCCCTGAGTTGCTTCGCTGCGCTCGCAATGACGGGGAGCGGCGTTCGAAGGCATCAAACGCTGCGCGATCGCAACGGGCTCACACCGTCGCGCCGAGTTGCCACGGCGCGAATTCCGAGGAGCCAAAATCGAACTGCTCGCTCTTGGTCCGCTCGCCGCTCGCCACCCGCAGGATCAGCTCGAAGATCCGTTGGCCCGCCTGCTCGACGCTCTCTTCACCGTCGAGGATGGTGCCGCAATTGACGTCCATGTCCTCTTCCAGCCGCCGGAACATCGCCGAGTTGGTGGCGATCTTGATCGACGGCGACGGCTTGCAGCCGAACACGCTGCCGCGCCCGGTGGTGAAGCACACGAGATTCGCCCCGCCGGCCACCTGCCCGGTCGCCGAGACCGGGTCGTAGCCGGGGGTGTCCATGAACACGAAGCCCTTGGCGGTCACCGGGTCGGCGTAGCGCACCACGTCGACCAGGTTGGTGCTGCCGGCCTTGGCCATAGCACCGAGCGACTTCTCCAGGATCGTGGTCAGGCCGCCGGCCTTGTTGCCCGGCGACGGGTTGGCGTCGATCTCCGAGCCTTCCCGGCGGGTGTAGTCCTCCCACCAGCGCATCAGGTCGACGAGCTTCTGGCCGACCTGCGGGCTCACCGCCCGCCGGGTGAACAGGTGCTCGGCCCCGTAGGTCTCGGTGGTCTCCGACAGGATCACGGTGCCGCCGTTCTCGACCACGCGGTCGCTGGCGATCCCGAGCGCCGGGTTGGCCGAGACGCCGGAATAGCCGTCCGAGCCGCCGCATTGCAGGGCGACGATCAGCTCGCTCGCCGGCACGGTCTCCCGCTGCACCACGTTCGCCTCGGCCAGGATGCCGCTCACGAATGCGATGCCGGCCTCGACGGTCTTGCGGGTGCCGCCCAGCGTCTGGATGTTCATGCTGCGGATCCGGTCGCCCAGGCCCTGCTCCTCCAGGAAGGCGCCGATCTGGTTCACCTCGCAGCCGAGCCCGATCATCACGATGTGCGAGAAGTTGACGTGCCGGGCATAGCCCGCGAGCGTCCGGCGCAGGAGCTTCAGCGGCTCGCCCATCGCCATGCCGCAGCCGGTCTTGTGGGTCAGCGCGACCACGCCGTCGACGTTCGGGTAGGGGGCGAGTGGATCAAGGCCGAGGATCGGATGGCGCCGGAACGCGTCGGCGATCAGGTCGGCGACATGGGCGCTGCAATTCACCGAGGTGAGGATGCCGACATAGTTGCGCGTCGCCACCCGTCCGTCCGGGCGACGGATGCCCTGGAAGGTCGCCGGTGGCGTGATCAGCCGGGTGGGCCGCGCATCGACCCCGAAGGCGTAGTCGCGGGCGAACTCGCCCATGCCGAGATTGTGGACATGGACGTGCCGACCGGCGGCGATGTCCTCCTTGGCGAAGCCGATGATCTGGCCGTACTTGGTCACCGCCTCGCCGGAGCGGTGCGGGCGGACCGCGACCTTGTGGCCAGGCGGGATCCGCTCGGCGGCGGCGATCCCCGGGGCCACCGGCGTGCCGGGCTCGATGGCGGTCCGCGCGACGACCACGCCGTCGTCCGGCCGCAGGGCGATGACGGGATAGGCGGACAGCAGGTCGGCCGTGATCGGCATCGTGGTTCCTCCCTGGGCCACGCCTCGTTGGGCGCGTGCTTCAAGAGCCTAACGCGCCGACCCGGACGGCGCGAGCATCGCGGGTGACGCAAGAGACCCGATGTCGGCGGATGGTCTCAAGAAATCTCGCGGACCAGCTTGGCGATCAGCGCCCGGCCGAAGGCCTCGAAGCTTTCCGCCGTCATGACGAACGCCCCTTCGCCGCCGATCACGGTCTCCCGGTAATAGGCGGCGAGCCCGTCGGGGGGATTGGTGTGCTCCTTCAGATAGCCCGGCATCCCGGCGGGGTCGGTGAGGATGACGATGCCGTTGACGGTGGTGCCCAAGGCCACGGCGGCGTCCCGGGCCTCGGCGATCGCGCGACCCGAATTGCTGGTCCCGTCGCCGGAGATGTCGATGACCGTCCGTTCGGCGCGGTAGGGCGACCGGTCGAGCAGCATGGAGGCGAAGCCGATCGCGGACCCGATGGCGGTCCGCCCGTAGAACGGGCGCGTCACCGCGCCGAGTCTGCGCGCGAAGGCGTTCGCGTCGGCGGCCGAGGCGATGATCATCCAGTCGACCGCGACCTGCTGCTCCCCGGGGCCCGCCCAGTCGAACAACGCCACCGCGATGCGCCCGCGCTTGCCCTCGGCGATCGCCCGCAGGACGTGCGGATTGCCGAGGGCTTGGGCGTAGCCCTGCCGTTCCAAGTCGAATCGCGCCGCGCTGATGCTCAGCGAGACATCGACCGCGAGCACGAGGAGAACGTCGACCCCGGTCTCGGCGGCGGCGGCTCGCCGGCCCGCCAGCGACAGCGCGGCGAGCATCCCGGACAGTAGATGGCGTCGCCGCATGGCCGACACTCGGTGACAGGCACCCGCATGGTACGGCGGACGGCCTCACGCATGCAACGAGCCTGCCGCCACGGTGGTTCGCGACGACGCGCACTGTAGCCGCGGCGCGTCGGACCGACGGAACCGACAGGCATGCCGGATGAGGCCGTCCTGCGGGACGGTTCCGTCCGATCCGCGGCGGGCGACGCCGCCTTCGGTCGCATCGGGCGTCGATCGGTCCGCTCTATTTGAGGCTGGACCGGCGCAGCAGGCGCCGACTCTCAGAAAGCTCGAAACCGACAATGCGCATCTTCAACTGGATCGGCCGCATCACGAAAATCGTCGTGGTCGGCGGCGTGACCGGCGCGGTTACCCTGACCAGCCGGCTCCTCGACGGGACCATCGGGCTCGTCGGCCGATCCTCCGAGCGCCTGGATGCGAAGCTCGGCGCCCTGGCACGGGCCTCGGAAGAGCGCCGTCGCCAGCAGGGCCGGCGCCCGATCGACCCGATCACCCTGCGATAGGCGGAAGCCCTACAGGCCCGGGCCCTTGGCAGCGCCGAGGATGCGGCCGGGCCTGCCCTCCGCGGCACCCTGGACCAGGATCACCCAGCTGTCGGCGTCGGCGATCTCCGCCAGGGTGCCAGGCACGTCGAATCGCGTCGGCTGGCCGGTCCAGGCGCCGAGACGCTGCATGCCGCGCACGACGTTGACGTAGGTGGCCGTCCGGCCGCCATTTTCGCCGCCCTGGATCGCGATGGCCCGGCTGCGCAGCACCGGCACCAGCCAGACATCGCCGCGCGTCTCGTTCCTGGCGTCCGGCGCGGCGCCGACCTCGACCGCAATACGGTCGCCGTGGATCTCGCCGCGGACCGGGATCGGCAAGCCGCCGTGCTGCGTTGCCTCGCGCATCAGCCGTTCGAGGGCGGCGCGGTCCGAACCCACGGCGAAGCCGCTGCCGTCGACCACGACCTGCGGGGTGAAGACCTGCCGGGCGCCGCGGACCCGGGCATAGGCGCGCTGACGCTCGGTGAACGGCCGCAGCGCCAGGGTGTCCTTCCAGCCCAGATAATCCCAGTAGGTGACCGGCAGGGTCAGCGCGACGACGCCGGGCTGGCGGGCCAGGTCGCGGATGATCGGATCGGCGCTCCGGCAGGCGCCACAACCCTGGCTAGTAAACAGCTCGACCACGGCGCGGACCGGCTCCGCCCGCGCCTGGGCGGACGCCGAGACCGCGCAGACAAGCCCGGCCGCGCAGAGCGCGCGGGTTACACCGAACCGGGTATGGGCGCGGGGCCGATGGGTCATCGCGCCATCAGAGCGTCTGGGATGCCGTCTGGGAAATCACGTTGGCTTGAGGGATTTCTACCATCGGTTGCGACGTATTCCGAATAACTCTCGCTTTAGGCAACATGTCCGGGCGCCAGCGGCGATGCATCCACAGCCATTGACCCGGATTCTCCCGCACCCAGCCCTCGACCACCGCGGTCATCGCCTGCATGGCGCCGGTGACATCGATCACCCCATCGGCATTGCGCGGCAGGTCGAGGGGCGGAGTCAGCTCCAGCCGGAACCGGCCCTCCGGCAGGCGGACGACACGAACGCCGTGCACCGGGCAATCGTAGTGCCGGGCGAGCTTGGCCAGCAGCGGGTTGGCCAGGCACGGCCGGCCCATGAAGTCGACCACGACGCCGCGGGTGAAATGCTGGTCGATCAACTGCCCGAGATGGCCGCCATTCTCGACCACGTCACGCATGGCGAAGACGGCCCCCGGCGTCGAGGCTGCCAGCCCACCCATGGAGCGCCGGCGGACTTCCTGGACGAGGCGGGCGGCGGCGGGGTTGTTCGGGGGCCGGAACACGGCGGTCGCGTCCAGCCCGAACCGGGCCGCGCAGATCGCCGGGAGTTCCCAATTGCCGAGATGAGCGGAAAAAATCAGCCCCGGCTGGCCGTCGTCGCGCAGGGTGGCGAAGTGGTCGATACCCGCAACCTCCGTGCGCATCGGGCCGGTGGCATCGGGATCGAAATCGAACAGCGAATCGAGATGGGCGTATTCGGCGCCGGTCCGCCCGAGATTGTCCCAGGCTTCCAGGGCGATCCGCTTCCGCTCCGCCTCCGGCATGTCGGGGAACGCGGCGCGCAGGTTCGCCATGGCGGTGCGGTGGGCCGGCAGCAGCGGTCCGATCGTGCGCAGGAGCGCGGCGCCGAACGCCGTCGAGCGATCCGGCCCAAGGGCGCGCGCCAGCCAGACCAGGGTACGGATCAGCGGGATCATGGCGAAGCCCGCGAGCCGCGGGAAGGATCGTCTGAGGATGAGGGCGAGGCGCAGCACGTTGGATTCCCGGGCACGATGCGGGCAGGCCCGGCAGTTCGCGTGTAAGGCGAAGCTTATCCGATGTCCCGCGCGGTGCGATAGCACATCGTCCCGAAGGGCAGCCGCGGGCGGCCGGGACGATGCATCAGGCGTCAGAGGCTGACGAGGATTTTTCCAAAAACCTTGCGGGATTCGAGCCGCTCCAGCCCCTGCGCGAAGTCGCCGAGCGGGTAGACGGTGTCCACCACCGGGCGGATGCCCTGGGCCATCTTGTCGAGGGCCTGGCCGATATTGCCCAGCGCGCAGCCGAACGAGCCGGTGATGCGGTATTGCTGCTGGAACAGCTGCATCAGGTTCATGGTCGCCGAGACGCCGGAGGTCGAGCCGCAGGTCACCAGCCGGCCGCCGCGCTTCAGGCAGAGCAGCGAGCCGTTCCAGGTATCGGCGCCGACATGCTCGAACACCACGTCGACGCCCTTGCGCTTGGTCAGCCGCCGGACCTCGCCCTCGAACCGCTCGGTCCGGTAATTGATGACATGGTCGGCGCCGAGCTCCGCCGCCTTGCGACCCTTCTCGTCGTCACCCACCGTCGTGTAGACGGTGCAGCCGATCGCCTTGGCCATGCGGATCGCCGCGGTGCCGATGCCGGAGCCGCCGGCATGGACCAGCACGCTCTCGCCGGGCTCCAGCCGGGCGTTGTCGAACAGCATGTGCTGGACGGTGCCGAAGGCGATGCCGGCGCAGGCCGCGTCAGTATCGCTGACCCCGTCCGGCACCTTCACCACCAGGCGGGCCGGCATGTTGACCAGTTCGCGGGCGAAGCCGTCGATGTGGAAGCCCATCACGCCGGATACGTCCTCACAGAGGTTGTCGCGACCCTCGCGGCAGGCGCGGCATTGCCCGCAGGTCATCGCCCCGTAGGGCACGACCTGGTCGCCGGGGGCCACGGTGGTGACATCGGCGCCGACCGACTCGACCACGCCTGCTGCTTCGGCGCCGACGATCAGCGGCATCTTGCGCTTGGCGAAGGCCATGCCGCGAAAGCCCCAGACGTCGATGAAGTTGAGGCCGACCGCGCGGATGCGGATCTGCACCTCGCCTGGACCCGGGGCGGCCGGTGCCTCGACCTTGGTCAGGCGCAGATCGCGGTCGCCGAATAGCTGGAGGGCTTTCATCAAGATCGTGTCGTCCTCGGCGGCGCTGAGAAGCCGCACGTTTGATTAGGGTTCGGCGCGATGGGGCACGCCCAGGATTGCGTCCATATGGAGCGCCAGCCGAGTGCGATCCGGCTCGGCGAGATGCCCGATCCGGCGGCCGATCTGGCTGTTCGGCAGGGTGAACAGCTTACACCGGATGACCGAGCCGTGCCGGAGGCCCGCGGCAGCGAGATCGGCGATCGGGACATCGCTCGGCCAGTGGCTGTCGGCACCGGTGGTTATCATGGCGGTGACGACGTGTCCGTGGGCGGAGTTGAAGTCACCGTTCGAGAGAACCACGACCGGACGCGGCTTGCGAACCGGCACGTCGATGAAGGGAAAGAGCGCGGTCAGCACATCGTAGCGCTCAAAGTCCATCGTAAGCGGCCGCGTCTTCGGGGCTGTTCCATTCGGTCAGCGTTGCGCTCAGGGAGAGCAGGTAAGGATCGGATCGTGGCGCCTCGGGCTCCACGGTGATCATCGCGCCCCGGCGCGTCTGCAACTGGCGCCACGTCGCGGCGTCCGGCTCATCCGGGCGGACGGCGTCGGTGGGCTGCCCGGTCGCCCGATCCAGCACCTTGCGGAACCGCATGGGGCGTCCCTCGATCCGCAGGATGATCGGCTCGTCCGGCGAAAGGGCGCGGATCGCGCGGGCCAGTTCGGGATCGCCCTCGATATGGCGCGCCCGAAGCACCTCGTCGCGCAGGATCATGGTCGCCATCGGAGCACCTCCGGCCCAGAGGTAGCCAGCGCCGCCCGGGGGATCAATACGGCCTAGTCCGGCGCCAAATAGCGCCGCCGCGCCCAGCCGACAGTTCGGCCGGCCTTGACCCGGCACCACGTGGTCCGGCTCGGCGTGTCGTTGGTACAGCCGAAGACCAGGACGCGGGTGCGGATCTCGCCGACCTGTTCGGACGCGGCGTCCGGCTCGGCGCGGATCGAGAGCGGCTCGCCGGGGGGGAGCCCGGAGATCCGGTAGGCTTCCGGTTCGGCGCCGGCGCCGCCCGGGACGAGGGGGGCCACGAAGCAGAATCCGGCAAGAACGATGAGGCGGGCGCGCATCGGCAAGATCGCTAGAGCATGGCGCGTGCGAGGGGAATTCCGGTCTCCGAATCTATCATTGCCGCACGGGAAGTTTGGAGCCCGCCCCGAAGAGGCGCGATGCTCCCAAAAAATCAGGTGCGGTGGACGCCCATCATCGCGGTGAGGCCGCCATCGACCGGCAGCACCGTCCCGGTGATGTAGGCGGCGGCATCGCCCATCAGGAAGGCGGCGAGCGCGGCGACATCCTCCGGTTGGGCGAACCGGCCGGCGGGGATTTGGCGCTCCATCCCGGCCCGGTGGGCGGCGTAGCGCGCCATCATGGCGGTGTCGACGAAGCCCGGGGCGATGACGTTGACCGTGACGCCGCGCTTGGCGGTCTCGATCGCGAGGGTCCGGCAATAGGCGATCAGCGCGCCCTTGGTCGCCGCGTAGGCGGCGTTGCCGGCATTGCCGCGGAGCGCGGCGACCGAGCCGATGGCGATGATGCGGCCCGACCGTGCCTGGGTCATCGGGCGGACCAGCGCCTTGGCGAGGCGGGTCAGCGCGAAGAAGTTGACCTGCATGGCCGTCTCGGCCTTGTCCTGGTCGAACATCGCCGCGAGCGCGTCGCTCGGCTGGCCGGCATTGTGGACGAGGCCGTGATAGCCGGCGTCCTCGGCCGCCGCACAGAACGCGTCGAGGGCGGCCTTGTCGGCGAGGTCCAGGGCGTGCCCGGCGAAGGCGCGCTCGGGATAGGAAGCGCGTAATTCGGCGAGCAGCGCCTCGGCGGCCTCCCCCGAGGCGCGGTATGTAAGGTCGACCGCGTGGCCGGCGCCGGCCAGCGCGCGGACGATCGCTGCACCGACGCCCGAGGCGCCACCGGTGACGAGGACGCGGCGGGTGGCGCTCACGCCGGTTCCGCCCCGAACACCAGGCAGGTGTTCTGGCCGCCGAACCCGAAGGAATTCGACAGCACGGTGCGGACCGGCAGGTCCCGGGCGGTCTCGACCACGTCGAGGCCGATCGCCGGGTCGGGCACCCGGTGGTTGATGGTCGGCGGGATGCGGCCGTGGCGAATCGTCAGCAGCGAGACGGCCGCCTCGATGGCGCCAGCCGCCGTGAGCGTGTGCCCGATCATCGACTTGTTGGAGGTCACCGGCAAGGACGGCGCCCGGTCGCCGAACACCGCGGCGAGCCCCAAGGCCTCCATCTTGTCGTTCTCCGGGGTCGAGGTGCCATGGGCGTTCACCGTGTCGATCGCCTCGGGGCCGAGCCCGGCATCGTCCAGGCTGGCCCGGATCGCCGCGATCACCGGCGCCCCGTCCGGGCTCGAGCGGGTGCGGTGGAAGCCGTCGCCCTTCTCGCCGCAGCCGAGCACGTAGCCGAGGATTTTTGCTCCTCGACCGACCGCAGCCTCGGCATCTTCCAGGACCAGGGCGGCCGCGCCCTCGCCCATCACGAAGCCGTCCCGATCCTTCGAGAACGGCTTCGAGGCCTCCTCCGGAACGTCATTGCGGGTGGAGAGCGCCGAGAGCAGCGAGAACCGGATCAGCGATTCCGGGTTCACCGAGCCGTCAGTGCCGATGCAGAGCGCCGCCGCAGTCTCGCCCCGGCGGATCGCCTCGACGCCGAGCTGGATCGCCGTGGCGCCCGACGAGCAGGCGGTGGAGAGCGAGATCGGCGAGCCCTTGGTGCCGAACCTTTCGGCGATGCGGTCGGCCACGGTGCCGAAGATGAACAGGTCGTGCCAGGCGTCGAAGCGCCGGGTCGCGGCGGCCCGGAGCAGGCCGGCATAATCGACGTCGCCATCGCCGCCCGCGGCCTCGGCTAAAGCCTGCCGCTGCGGCCATTCCATCTCCACCGGCGGGACCGCGATGAACAGCGCCCCGGGGAAATCGCCCTTCGCGCCGATGTCGGCCTGCGCGACCGCCTCCTCGGCGGCCGCCGCTGCGAAGCGCTCTGACAGGAGCGGCGCCACCAGCGGCTCGGTATCGAGGAAATCCACCGTGCCGGCGATGCGCGTGCGCAGGCCCTCGGTCGAGAACCGCGCGATGGCATGGATGCCGGACCGGCCGGCGCTCATGGCCGCCCAGGTATCGGCCTGGCCCTGTCCGAGGGAGGAGACGACGCCAATGCCCGTCACCGCGATCAGCGGCCGGCCCCTGGCGTCGCGATAGGATCGCGCGCTCATGGCGCGTCTGTACGGGATTTTGGGGCGGCGTACACCCGTCGCACCCGGCGTCCCGCGTACACAGTGCGATCCCGTCCGCGCGGGGTCTGCGGCCTCAGCGGCCGGCCTTCTTGCCGAGTTGCGCCTCCATGTGACGGCGCAACACGGTGTTCATCCGGTCCTGATAGCCGCGGCCGCCGCTTTGAAAGAAGGCCACGACATCACTGTCGAAACGCGCATGGATCCCACGCTTGGCCGGACGCGCAGGCGCATCTGCATCGAGCGGCGGCAGGCCGACGACCGCATCGTCCCAGTCCTCGTCCGCCCGAGTCGCGGGATTGTCCGGATCCTCGGAGGCGAGCCGTTCGATCTCCGCCTCCGACAGCGACCGGAGGCGATCCCAATCGGTCCGATCCGACACGGCGTCAGCTCTCTTCCCGGCGGGCATGATAAAGCTGCCTCTCTCTGCGGTTGGCGATTCGCGCGGACACGATCCGTCGCTTGCCGTTCCGCGGCGTGAACGTGACGTTTAAGATAACACCGTTCAAGGACACGAGCGTATTGAAACGTCTCTCGCCGTAGTCCCGCCGGGTGTCCTCCCGCGTCAGCGCGAACCGGCCGTCGAAGATTTCCCGAGGCCCGGCAAAATCGATTCCATGCCGGCGAATATTGATCTCGTTCTTGCGGTCATCCCAGGCTGTTCGGTCGTCTTCGCCCATGGCGCGACATTATGGACCTGCAGCGCGGCGAACAACACGAAGCTGGCTTAGAGGCACCGGACCAATGGCATTGCGGTGATCGCCCTCAGAGCCCATGCCGGTCGGCAGCAAATCCCTTGATGGCGCTGAACAGCACCCGCGCCCCGGCCTCGATATCCGGCAGGCTCGCGAATTCCGCAGGGTTGTGGCTGATGCCGCCCCGGCAGCGCACGAACACCATGGCGATCGGCGCGATCGCCGCCACCGCCATGCCGTCATGGCCGGCGCCGCTCGGGAGGGCGAGGACCGGCAGGCCTTCGGCGATGATCGCATCCCGGATCAGGGTGGTCAGCCCGGGATCGCACGGCACCGCCGCGGCCTCGTGCATCGGTTCGACGCCGAGATCGAGCCGGCGACGCTCCGCGATCTCCGTGCACGCCGCTCGGATGTCGGCGAGCGCGGCAAGGCGCTGGGCATCGTCGGGCGCGCGCAGATCGAGGGAGAAGCGCACCAAGCCGGCGATCGTGTTCCCCACCCCGGGATGGACGTGCATCCGGCCGACGGTGCCGACGAGATGCGCCTCGTCGCGGCAGCGCGCCTCGATGGCGAGGACGCATTCCGCGGCACCCGCGAGGGCATCGCGCCGCTCGTTCATGGCGACGGTGCCGGCATGGCCGGCCTCGCCGGTCAGGGTGAATTCCAGGCGGCTGGCCCCCGAGATCGCCGTCACGACGCCCACCGGCAGGCCGGCCTTCTCGAGCATCGGCCCCTGCTCGATATGCAGTTCCATGTAGCCCAAGATTTCGTCCGGCCGGCGCGCCGCGGAGGCGGTTGCCGCGGGGTCGAGCCCGTAAGCCCGCATCGCCTCCGCGACCGTGGTCCCGTCCGCATCGGTCGCGCGAAGCGCCGCCGGGTCGAGGCGGCCGGCGAAAGCATTGCTCCCCGTGAGCGTGGCCGCGAAGCGCACACCCTCCTCGTCGGCGAAGGCCACCACCTCCAGGGCGTGCGGCAGGCGGATCCCGTCCCGGGCCAGCGCCTCGACGCAGGCGATCCCGGTGATCACGCCGAGGGGCCCGTCGTAGCGGCCGGCGTTGCGGACCGTGTCGAGATGCGATCCGACGACCAGCGCCGGCGCGCCCGGCTCCGACCCTTCCAGGCGGCCGATGAGGTTGCCGACGGCGTCGTGCCGCACGCTCATGCCGGCCTCGCGCATCCAGCCGGCAACCAGGGCTTCGGCCCGGGCCTGCTCGGGAGTGAGGTAGAAGCGCGTGATCGCGCCCGGCTCGGCGGTGATCGCCGCCAGCGCGTCGAGGCGCTCCTGGATGCGCGGGGCGAAGATCATCGCGCGGGCTGTTCCGTGCGGGGCGCGTTGGCGAGGCGGAGCACCGTCTGGAGCAGGACGTCGGCGCCGGCCGCGCAGTCGCCCGGGGTCGCGGATTCCGATTCGTTGTGGCTCACGCCATCCTTGCACGGCACGAAGATCATCGCGGTCGGCACCTTGGCGGCGAGGTTGCAGGAGTCGTGCCCGGCCCCCGAGATGATCCGGCGCCGCGGATGCCCGAGGCTTTGGGCCGCCTCATCGACCGCGGCCACGATGGCGGGATCGAACGGCACCGGCTCCTTGCGCCAGATCCGGGTCAGCGCGATCTCCAGCCGGCGGCGCTCGGCGATCTCGGTCGCCGCCTCGTTGAGGCTCGCCTCCATAGCGTCGAGCGTTGACGAGCTGGGATCGCGGACGTCCACCGTGAAGCCGACGCGGCCCGGCACGACGTTGCGGGACGGCGCCAGGATCTGGGCCTCGCCGATCGTCGCCACCGCCGAGGGGGCGTGCGCCAAGGCGATCCGCTCGGCCGCGAGGGCGAACTCGGAAAGCGCCAGCAGCGCGTCCCGGCGGCGCGGCATCGGCGTGGTGCCGGCATGGCTTTCGAAGCCGGTGATCAGCCCGTCGAACCACATGATGCCTTGGCCGCCCTCGACCACCCCGATGGTCTTGCCTTCGGCCTCCAGGATCGGGCCCTGCTCGATATGCAGTTCGACGAAGGCGCCGATCGCGCGCGTACCAACCGCCTCGGCGCCGCGATAACCGATCGCATCGAGGGCCTCGGCCACGGTGATCCCGGCGGCGTCGCGCTTCGCCAGGATCTCGTCGGTTGTGAATTCACCCGCATAGGCGGCCGAGGCCATCATGGCGGGGGCGAATCGTGAGCCCTCCTCGTTGGTCCAGTTGACCACCATCAGGGGCGCCTCGGTCTCGATCCCGGCATCGTTCAAGCTGCGCATCACCTCGAGCCCGGCCAGGACCCCGAGCACGCCGTCGAACTTGCCGCCGGTCGGCTGCGTGTCGAGGTGCGAACCGAACGCGATCGGCGCGCGGCCCATGTCCCGCCCCGTCCGCAGGGCGTACTGGGTGCCCAGCGCGTCGACCGAGACCGTGAGCCCCGCGGCCTCGCAGGCCTCCTGGAACCAGTCGCGCACGCAGCCATCCTCCGGGGACAAGGTCAGACGGTTGATTCCGCCGGCCGGCGTGCTGCCGAACGTCGCCGTCTCCAGGATCGTGGCCCACAGGCGTGCGCCGTTCGCGCGCAGGTTGTCGGTCTTGCTCGGGTTGGTTTCGGCCATGGCGGGTCCTTTCACGGCGCGGCGCCGTGCGACACGAGTCGCAGTCACCCTTATCGGGCGTTGCGTCGGCCCGGAGCAACGGTGATGCCAGCCGGCCCGGTCAGGCCGGCGGCCGCCGCACCGGGTTGGCGCGCAGCAGCGCTTCGCCGTGGACCTGCAGGGCGGAGGCAATCTCGCCCAGGGCGGTGGCTTCGATGCCGCTGATCCCGTCCTGATCGGCGACATCGGCGGCGATCAGGAAGACGTTCTCGCGCTGGCTCACCGGCCGCTCGGCAATGGAGGCGACGTGGCGGAGATTCTCGGCGCGGCCGAGGCGCGTGCGCGCGCGGGCGATGCCCTCATACAGCTCCGTCTCCAGCATCAGCGCGTCGTAGCCCTTCACCAGGACCGGATCCGCGCGCAGGCCGTGCAGGGCCGCGTCGAATTCCTCACTGGCAACCTCGCCGTCGGCCACGATGACGTTGGCGGCAGCCGAAACGGCCGCGAGCATCAGGGCCTTGTCGCCGGCATAGGCCGTCACGGTGCGGCCGACACGGCCGAAGATGTCGCTCAGAAGGGTCATGCCGAATATTCGAGGCTGTCCGCCGGGCCGCGAGGGATAGCAGACCGTGCTGCGGAAGAAAGGTGCCCGGGAGCACCCGGTCAACGCGACGCGGGTCTGATCGGGGGCGGGAATTTCGGATGCGGCGCGATCCAGAAATTCTCCGGCAACACGCGTATGGGAATCAGGCGTTCAACCGCGTCCCCAGCGCGGTCCGACGGATCCCGGGCCTGCCATCCCCCCTCGGGCAGGCCCGGTTCCTGTTCAACGCCGTCGGGACGGTGCGCGGGTGGCCCCAACCGCGTCTGCCGTTCCGGCGGCGGTCTTGTCCACGGCGGTCTTTTCCGCCGCAGTCTCCTGGGCGAGATGATCCACCACCGCCGAGAGTGCTTCGCGTTCCCGAGCGCCGCGCTTGCGCGCCGCCGAGAAGACCGCGACCTGGCGATCGGCGCTTGACCCCTCGGCCGCGATGATCCGGGCCTGCGCGCAAGCCTCCGTGCAGGCGAGGGCGTCGGCATCCTCGGCCGTGTCGGCGAGGAGCGTCTCGACGCATTCGGCCATCGGGGCCGCCTGCTCCCGGGCCTCGTCGATCAGCCTGGCCTGCACGCCGTCGCGCTCGGCGCGCCACAGGTTCTCGCGGATGAAGCCCCGAGACGCGGCCGTCATCTTGGCATTGAGCGTCCGGTCCCGGACCACCCGGCGCACCAGGCACCGGAAAAGGCTGGCGATACAGAGTGCGTCGTCCAGCCGGGTGCAGCTATCGGCCACGCGCAGTTCGAGCGTGGGGTATTTCAGGGACGGGCGCAGCTGCCACCACAGGAACGTCGCGTCCGGAATGGCGCCGCTGCGGGTCATCACGTCGACATAGCGGGCATAGTCGGCCGGGTCGGCGAACAGCTCGGGCAGGCCGGTGCGGGGCAATTCGGCGTAGGCGCGAGTCCGGTAGCCGGCCATGCCGGTTCGTTCGCCCTGCCAGAACGGCGACGAGGTCGAGAGCGCGAGCAGCACCGGCAGGAACGGCAGCAACCGCCCCATCAGGTCGATGCGGGCGTCGGGATCCGGCACCTCGACATGGACGTGCAGCCCGCAGACGAGGTTGCGCTGCCCGACGATGCGCAGGTCGGTCATGATGTCGTGGTAGCGGGCTTTGTCGGTGGCGCTCTGGTCGCGCCACCGCGCCACCGGATGGGTCCCGGCGGCGAAGGGCAGGATGCCGCGCTCGGCGCCGATCTCCGACAGGCTGCGGCGCTGCTCGGCCAAATGCGCCCGCGCCTCTCCGATGTCGGCGGTCGGGGGCGAGGCGACCTCGATCTGGCACTGGAGCTGCTCGCGCTCGGCGGTGTCCAGCCGGGCCTTCACGGCGGCGTGGAACGCCCTCAGGCGGGCCCGCGGCGAGCCGCGGGTGCGGGCGTCGGCGAGGAAGAACTCTTCCTCCATCCCGAATCTGTAGGCATGGGCCATCCGCGCTCCTCGCCCGGTCAGCCGGCGCAGGCCGGCATTTCCGTCAACGACGCGTCGCGAGATCCGTGCCGGTCCCCATCGCGATCGGGCCCGGATCCCATGCTTCAGCCTGGTCTGGCCGGCTGCGAGACGACCCTCAGCGCCAGAACGGCTTGACGTCGAGCAGCTCGGCGCGCGCCTCCGCGGCCGCGGTGAGCAGGTCCCGGGTGCTCTCGTCATCCGGACCGGGCACCGGCGGGCCGCCCAGGCTCTCTATCATCGACCGGGCGGTCTCCAGGTCGTTCAGGGTGCCGAGATGGTCCTGCAGGTCCGAGAGCGCAGCGCCGAACTTGTCCTGGCGGCGGCGGGCCTTCTTCTTGGTGTAGAGCTCGGCGAAGAACTCCGCGCCGTAGCGGAGTTTCTTCGCAGCGATCCGCGCCCGGTGGCGGGTATGCGGATCGAGCTTCTTCAGGCCGCGGCCGCGCTTCTTCAGGCGCTCGCGGGCGTGATCCAGGACTCGCGCCGCGAAGGCAGGGCCATCCTCGGCGGCGGCATCCTGGGCCGCCCAGGCGCCGACCTCGACCCAGCCGGCGAAGTCGATGATCAGCCCGCGCCATTGCGGGCTTTCCAGGATCGCCAGCACCGCATCGTAGGCTTCGGCGCGCTCCGCCTCGGCCAGTTCGCGCACCGCGGTGAGGTCGGCGTCGTCCGGGCGCTCCTTGGCGAGGTTCGGCAGGGTGTGGCCGAGGAAGACGTCGAGGTTGCGGGCATGCCCGAACGGTTCGGTGACGCGCTTGATCTCGTCGCTGAAGCTGACCGCCCGCGGATCGGCTTCCAGCATGGGGGCGAACAGCGACAGCGCCGAGCGCAGCCGCCGCAGCGACACGCGCATCTGGTGGAGGGCCTCCGGGGCGTGGCTCGCCAGGAACGCGGTCTCGTTGAGGCGCAGGTGACGCAGGCAGGCGAGCGCCACGAGGCGGAAGACGTCGCCAGCGCGCGCGCCCTTGGGCAGCTCGATCGGCTCGGCCTTGACCACCGATGGTCCGGTCCCGTCCACCAGGGCGTAGCCGCGGGCGCTCTTGGCGGTCGCGCTCAGGCGCAGCGGCACGGTCTCGGCGAGCGCCTGCGCCAAGGCGAACAGGTCGGCTGGCTCGCCCCCGGCGAGTTCCAATTCCAGTTCGCAGAACGGCGCATCGCCGGCTTGGCTCTCCACGCGCCCCTCGTCGAGGGTGACGAGGATCCGCGAGGCGCCCTGCTCCACCGGGATCACCCGGCGCGTGATCACGGTGGAGAACAGCTTCTCCAGCGGCGCGTCCGCCTTGCGCAGGACTTTTTCCGCCGCCGTCTCGGCCCAGGCCGCCGGATCCGGCGACTCGCCCGCGATCTCGGTCTCCCACTCCGCCCGGTCGAACAGGCCGACGCCACCGCTGCCGGCCTTCACGGTCTGGATGTACCGATCGCCCCGGGCCCGGACCCGCAGGGTCAGTCCAGCCGCGCGCAAATCCTGGTTCGGCGTGTCGTAATAGCTGGTGACGAGGAGTTCGGGCTCGGAGCTTTCCGCTCCCTGAAGCCGCGGGTGCGCCGCGAGTGCCGTCAGATCGGGGCCCGCGCAGTCGAGCTTCAGCTCGATCTCACGGGGGGCTGCCACGGCGTGGCTATCGGTCTCGCTCATGCTCTCCTCTTCAGAAACGTCCGGTTCATAACTCGGCTTGGCGCCCGCCGGGTTGCATCCGAGCGTCTTGAAAGATGATCTAGGGCCGATTCAGACGGCGACGCAATCGGGTCAGGCCCTAAGCCCTTGATTCGACATGCACGGTTGCCGCCGAACCGATAGCGACGTCTGCGGCACACGCCCCGCGGCGGCGTAATCGGACGCGGCCGGACAGTCGACCCTTGCCGACACGTCAGACGGCGGCAGCCGGACCGGCCCGCAGCCTGCGTAAAGAATCGCCTCACATTTACACTTTCCCAATTCGGGATGCCGTGGCAAAACCGATTGTCCACAATTCATCTGCCTCCTGCGCCCCGGCCCCGACCGCTCGGCGGCGACCCGCACGACGCCGTGCCAGCGAGTCGGAATCCCTAGCTGAGAATGCGGTGCGCCCAGCGTGGACGGTTGCGCCGCGGAGATTGTCGGGTCGGTGACTCCCTTGAAGACACTTCTGGTCGGCGTCATCGGGCATGTGGATCACGGCAAGACGGCCCTGGTCCGGGCGCTCACGGGAGTCGAGACCGACAGGCTGAAAGAAGAGCGGGATCGCGGTGTCTCGATCGTCCCGGGCTTCGCGCTGCTGACAAGCGAGCAGGGCGAGATCGACTTGGTCGATCTGCCCGGGCACGAGCGCTTCGTCCGCGCCATGGTTTCCGGCGCCACCGGCATGCGCGCCGTCCTGCTGGCGGTCGATGCCAACGAGGGCATCAAGCCGCAGACGGTCGAGCACCTCGAGATCGCGCGGCTGATCGGCGTCCGCCGCGGCGTGCTGGCGCTGACCAAGGCGGATCTGGCGACGCCCGAAACGATCGCGGCGCGCGCGGCCGAGATCACCGCCGCCGCGTCCCGTGCCGGGATCGCAGCGGGGCCGGTGATCGCCACCTCCACGCTGACCGGTTCCGGGGTTCCCGATCTCGCGCGCGCGCTCTCCGCGTTGCTGGCCGACGCGGAGCCGGGGACCGACGATGGGTTCCCGTATCTGCCGGTGGACCGGGTCTTCACCCGTCCGGGCTTCGGCACGGTGGTGACCGGGACCCTGCGGCGGGGACCGTTGGCAGTCGGCGATACCCTGGAGATCGTCCCGGGAGGCCGTAGCGCGGTGGTGCGCAGCCTCCAGATCCACGGCCGCCCGGTCGAGCGTGCCGAGCCTGGGCGGCGGACCGCCGTGGCCTTGCGCGGCATCGGCCTCGACGAGATCGTCCGCGGCCAAGCGCTCACGGTGCCCGGCCTGCTGGCACCGTCGCAATGGCTTGACGTCGTGCTGACCGCAGCGGCCAGCGCAGATTCCGCCCTGGCGGGCGGCAGCGCCTGTCGGCTGCTGTTCGGCACCACCGAGGTCGAGGCTCGCCTGCGGCTGCTCGACCGCGATGGGCTGGAACCGGGCGCGACCGCGCCGGCGCAGTTGCACCTCGCCGAGCCGGTCACGGTGCCCGCCCGCGAGCCCTTCGTGCTCCGCCTCGATTCCCCGGCCGCGACCGTGGCCGGCGGCCGCGTGCTCGATCCAGCGAGCCGCCGGCGGCGGCGGCACGATGCCCGCGTGCTCGCCGACCTCACCGCCCTGGCGACCGGGAAGCCGACGGACGCGGTGGCAATCCGCCTGTCGCAGGCCGGGGCGGCCGGGGCGACGCTGCCGGATCTCGCCCGCGCGGCTGGCACCGGAGCGGAACGCGCCCGGCAGATGCTCGCCGCCTCCGGCGCTCGCGAGATCGGCGACCGCTTCATCGGGGCTCCGGCCTTCGCTTCGCTCCGCACCGGCGCGCTGGCGGCCCTGTCCACGCACCACCAAGACAATCCGATGGAGCACGGCATCGCGCTGGAACGCCTCGCGCGCCTCCTGGCCCTTCCGGAAGCGATGACCGCCCTGGTCCTGCGCGACCTCGCGGCCACGGGCGGTACGGTCCAGGCCGGAGCACTCTGGCGCCGGTCCGATTTCGACCCGGCCCGCAACGAGAGCGAGACCGCGCGCAAGCTCGAGCACCTGTTCCGCCGGGCCGGCCTCAACCCGCCCGACGAGGCCGAGGCGGTCGGCCGCGATGTCCGGCGGCGGGAGGCGCTGACCTACCTGGTCGGCGCCGGCACGGTGATCCGTGCGATCGACCGGGTGCAGCGCCGAGCGGTGCTGTTCCACCGCGAGGCGGTGGCGGTCGCCCGGACGCGGCTCGCAGAAGCCTTCCCGAGCGCCACCACGCCGGAGACCGGCTTTCTGGCCCGGGAGGCTGGCGCTGCCCTCGGGATCTCGCGCAAGTTCTCGATCCCGCTCCTTGAGCACCTCGATGCGGTGGGCTTCAGCCGCCGGACCGGGGACCGACGGGTCATCGTCGAGCTGGAAGCCGGCAAGCGTTGACGCTTACGCACCCAGGCTAAAAACCCTCGCCGGGCCAATCGTCGGTGCCGGGCTCGTAGCAGGTGTAGCCGATCAGGCAGGTGGGGTTGTCGCGGGTCGGCCGGAAGGCGCGCCGCGCGATCTCGGTCGCCTCGCAGAACGACCGGTCCCGCACGAACCGGTCATAGGTCTGGCCGCCGGTCCCGAGCACGAGGGCGCCGCGGGCCTGGATTAGCCGGGCCGTCTGCTGGCAGGTCATGGCCGTGCTCGACGGGCGCGTCTGCGCCGCGGCGGGCGCCGCGACCACCATGAGGGCCGTGGCGATCCGGAAGATTATGGGGTGTGCCTGGTTCACTGCGCTCGTGCTCAAAGACAACGCCCCCGGCTCAGGGATTCGCGCTGTGTCGGTTCGACACGTATCCGCGGGGATCCAGGCAATCCGCTCCGAGCGTATCGTCCCGCAATCCCCCTCGGCGAAACGCGAAAAAATCACTCCTCGAACGCCTCGACATACACGGTGCCCGGCGCCTGGCGGCGGGCGGTCTCCTCGATCCGGGCGAGTTGTGCCTCGGCGCGACCGCAGGGGAAGCCGTAGCGCTCGCGGACCCGTTCGCTGGCGATGCCGAGGGCGAGGCGGGTGAGCGCCAGGAACTCGTCGAGCGGGTAATCCTGGCCGACCGCGAGATGATCCTTGATCACCAGGGACGGTGCGTAACAGGCGTCGCGGCTCCCGTCCGGCCAGCGGATATGGAAGCGCATGTCAGGCATCGCCGGGGATCCGGGTGGTGTTCCAGGCGGCGGACCCCGTGGCGATCGTCCCCAGCGGGGCCGGTCCGGGGGCGAAGGACGCGTAGGTCGGCAGATGGCGCGCCGCGCAGGCATCCCAGGCATGGGCCCGGGCGACCTCAAGGCCGCAGGCCCGCAGCCGGGCCCGCCGGGACGGCTCGAGGCTCGCCTGCATCGCGGCGGCGATCGCGTCGGGATCGTCGGGCTCGACCGCGAGCGCTTCTCCGGGAGCAAGGTACTCGGTGAAGGGCGGCTGTGCCGAGACGATGACCGGTGTCCCGCAGGCCATCGCCTCCAGGACGCACAGGCCGTAGCCCTCCCGCAGCGACGGGAACACCAGCGCGTCGGCGATCCGGTAGAGGCCCGGCATGTCGGCTTGCGGGATTGGCCCGGTCCGGACCACCGGCTTGCCGGGGCCGACTTCGAGGCCCTCGCGTTCCAGCGCGGAACAACAGCGGGCCTCGTAGCCCGCATGATCGAGGAGCGAGGCACCTCCGGCGATCACGAGTTGTGCGGCTGGGATATGCTGGCGCAGGCGGACGAAGGCCGCGATGATCGCCAGCGTGTTCTTGCGCGCCTCGAACCCGCCGACGCTCAGGAAGACCGGCCCCGCCCCGAGCCCGAGGCGCCGGCGCAGGTCGGCATCGCCGGGCGCCGGTTCGGGCCTGTAGACCATGCCGTCCACGCCGCTGCCGACCACGTCGGCCCGGGCCCCGTACTCCGCGGCGAGGGTCGCGGCCCAGGTCCGGCTGACGCAGAGCAGCCGTCCGGCATCGACGATCGCCCGCTCCTGCAACTGACTGAGCTGCGGGTCTGTCAGCGTGTCGATGTGGTGGACCGTGCGGACGAACCCCGGGATCAGCCGACGGCGCGTCAGGGTCGCCAGCGCGTTGCCGCTGATGCCGCAATGGGCATGGAAGATGTCGAAGTCGCAGGCAGCCGGTGTCGAGAAATGGGACAGGTAATCGGCGATCCGCGACTGGACCAGCGCCCCTGTCGGCGCCGAGACGGCTTTGGCCGCGACAGAGACCACGGGGCAGCGCGCGTCGCGGAAGAAGCCGCGGCCGGTCGGGTCGGGCGCGTGGACCACCGCCTCGTGCCCGAGGTCGCACAGCGCCTCGCCAAGGGCCAGGGCATGGACCCCCCCCCCACGGGGATTGGTCGAGTGCGTGAGAATCGCGATGCGCAAGCGATCGACCATGGGGCGGCTCACAGAGGCCCGCAGCCGGTCCGGACTTCGCGCTCGAAGGTCCGGACCCGGATCGCCGCCGCCCGCTCGGGGATCCGGGCCGACCGTTCGCATCGTTCATGCCGAAATCGGACCCGGCGAACCAAATCGGTGATTTAACACCGCGGTCCGTAGTCTCCGCTGGGCGAATGCCGGGAAACCGCGAGGCTGATCGTCGGATCTGAGCCACGGCGTCGCGTATCGGAACTACCAACCCGCCGCATCATTGCCGCCGAGACACCCGGGCATCCGACACACTGTCCTGAATATTGAATTCAAGACCGTAGCGTCGGGATTAAAACGTGGCGCTGTCCTCCTGCGGACGCCGATCCTCGGCTCCTCGGACGACGCTTCGGCCGCGGGATATGGCGGAGAACCAAGACCTTGCGACGCATCCTGATGAATGCTGCCTTGGCCACGCTGCTCGCGGGCGCAGCCAGCGCCGAAGACAACCCGCAGCTCGGCAAACCCGCCAGCGCGGTGATGCCGCCGGTCGAGCTGACCGTCACCCTGCAGGACGGCAAGCCGGTCTGCGCGCCGGCGGATCTACGGCTGCCGGCCAACACCGATGTGATGCTGCAGGTCGTGAGCCAGGCCAACGTTCCGGTGACGATCACGGCGGAAGGCCAGTTCGAGCAGGGCCATCTGCTGCACGCCGACGGCGACCTCGTCCACGTGATGAGCGAGAAGGGCTACACCGTGAAGGCCAATGGCCACGGGACGCTCAAGCTGCGCACCCTGGATGCCGGCGAGCATAGCTACGCCTGCACCGCCAACAACAAGCGCGATGCGCCGTTCGTGGGCAAGATGACCTTGTCCCCGCCCGCCGGCTGATTCGCATCTTCACGCCGCGCGGTTCCGGCCGGGCGGCGTGCCAGCGTTTATTTTGTGTTACGAATTCACTTCGCCTTCAACGCGCCCGCGGAACGGCTCTTTTCAAGTCCCTGTGTCAGATTGTATCTGTCGTCGACGAGCGGCGGAGCAATCGGTCCCGTGTCCCAGAATCCGACATCAGTCTCTCCCGCCAAGTCACGTCGCAGGCGGCTGCGTGAAGTCTTGATGGTGTGCGGCCTCCTCCTGGTGCCCACGGCGGTGCTCGCCTACGCGGATCTGCTGCCCGATTCGCTGGATCTCCTCGGTCTCGACCTGAGCGACAGCCCGGACTTGCCGCACGTCGCCCGGCAGATCGCGATCGGCGCCCCGCTCAAGATCGTCGCGTTCGGTTCGTCCTCCACCGAGGGCATCGGCGCCTCGAGCCCGGCTCATTCCTACCCCGCGCGCCTGCAGATCGACCTGCGCAAGAAGCTGCGCGGCCTGGATGTCGCCGTGATCAACCGCGGCATCGGCGGCGAGCACGTGGACGACATGCTGAAGCGCCTGGACCGCGACGTGATCGCGGCCGAGCCGCAGCTCGTCATCTGGCAGACCGGCAGCAACGATCCCCTGCGTGGCGTCTCGATCGAGCATTTTCACGAGGCGACTGCCGCCGCGATTCGGCGCATCCGCGAGGCCGGCATCGACGTGGTGCTGATGGAGCCGCAATGGTGCCCGAAGCTCGATTCGACGCCCGGTTCGTCGCGGTTCCGCGACGCGGTGCGGGCGATCGGGGACGAGCTCGATGTGCCGGTGATCCGGCGCGCCGACCTGATGCACGGCTGGGTCCGTGAAGGAAAACTCACCGCTAAGCAGCTCTTCGCCTCGGACGGCCTGCACATGGCCGACGGCGGCTACGCCCTATTAGCCCAGGCCGCGGCCGAATCGATCCTGCACGATGCCGGCCCGGTGCAGACCGCCGAGGCGGTCGCCGAGTAGCTCGCGGCTGGACTCGGCCTGAAAAGCTCCCCATCTCGGCCCCACCGAGATCGGAGCCGATATCTTGAGCCACGACGCATTCAGGTACGACGACCGGGGCTCCGTGCCCCAGATGCACGCCACCACGATCCTGATGGTCCGCAAGGGCGGCCGCGTGGTGGTCGGCGGCGACGGGCAGGTCAGCCTCGGCCAGACCATCGTGAAGGGCAACGCCCGCAAGGTCCGGCGCTTGGCCAAGGGCGCTGTGATCGGCGGCTTCGCCGGCGCCACTGCGGACGCCTTCACGCTGTTCGAGCGGTTGGAAGCCAAGCTGGAGCAGTATCCCGGCCAGCTCACCCGGGCCTGCGTCGAACTCACCAAGGATTGGCGCACCGATCGCTACCTGCGCCGCCTCGAAGCGATGATGGTCGTGGCCGACAAGGAGGTCAGCCTGCTCCTGTCGGGCTCGGGCGACGTGCTGGAACCGGAGAGCGGCGTCATGGCGATCGGCTCCGGCGGCAACTACGCCCTGGCGGCCGCGCGCGCGCTTGAGGATACCGACCTCGACGCCGAGGCGATCGTGCGCAAGGCCATGGCGATCGCCGCTGAGATCTGCGTCTACACCAACGGCAATCTGGTGATCGAGGCGCTGGATCAGGGCTGATGCGCAGGGCTATTGCGCTGATGGGATGATGGCCTCGCCGCCGGTGAAAACGATCGGCGCGGTCGATTAAAAATCACGTCTCCCGCGGTATGCTCCGATCTGCCCAACGGACAGTCGCGCCGATGCGGTGAGCCGGCCAGTCGAAGGTTCGAAACGTACGGACTTGCCAGCAGGACCCGCTTTAACGGAGCCTTGATCCGTCACCGGCACAATCGTTCCACAAGAGCTTTCGGTGGAAACGGCCATGAAGATCGGCGCGAAACTTCTGGGCTTCGTGGCGGCCTGCAGCCTCACGACGCTGGTGGTCGCCGGCGTGAGCGTCGCGACGCTGCAACGCTTCGAGCAGGCGCTGACGCGCGTCGAAGACGCCTCGGTCCGGTCCCTCGATGCCGCCAACTTCAACCGCCTCGCCGCCGAGGTCACGATGGATTCGCGCGGCGTCTACGCCTCAGCGGATCGGACCGAGCCGGGAAATACGCCGCCGGCATCCGCAAGGGTCTCGCCGCAATGGATGCCCTCCGGGCCGACTGGGCGCCCCGGGTAACCGATGCCGAGCGTCCGCTGTTCGACACCATGGCGCGGAACGCCGATGCCTTCCGGACCCTGCGGACCGCGCTGGCCACCGCCGGCGTGGAGACCGGCCCGCGCGCCGCCGCCGATCTCGGCTTCAACGAGGCCAACCAGTCCAACCGCAGGGCTTTCCAGGCGAGCATCGATGCCTTGGTCACCGGCGGCCGGGCCGAGATGGCGGCGATCAAGGCCGAGACGCGGGATCTCTTCCAGGCGCGCACGCTCCTCGTCTTCGGGCTCGCGCTCGCCGGAACGCTTCTGTGCTGCGGCCTCGGTCTCCTCGTCGGCCAGCGCCAGATCGCCCGGCCGTTGCGTGCGGTCTCGGAGGCGATCCAGCGCCTGTCCCGGGGCGATCTGACGCTTCCGGTCGTCAAGGCCGGCCGCGACGAGATCGGGGCGATCTGGGCGGGCATGGCGATCTTTGCCGGGACGATGCGGGAGGCCGAAAGCCTCCGGTTGGAGCGTGAGCGGAGTGGTGCAGAAGCGGCGACACGCAAGCACGCCGAGATGGTCGCGCTCGCCGACCAGTTCGAGGGCAGCATCGGCGGCCTGGTTCATCACTTGGCCGGCGCCGCCACAGGCATGGAGCGGGCTGCGGCCACCATGGCGGGCAATGCCGAACGCACCGACCAGCAATCCCGAGCCGTGACCCGGGCCGCCGAAACCACCGCGCACAATGTCGAGGCGGTCGCCGCCGCCACCGAGGAACTTGCCGCCACCGCGAGCGAGATCGGCGTCCAGGTCTCGCAGACCTCCGAGGCCGCGGCCGGCGCCGTGGAGGCGGCCAAGCGGACCCGCGCGAGCGTCCAGGCGCTCGCCCGCAGCGCCGACGGCATCGGGCAGGTCGTGTCCCTGATCTCGACTATCGCCGGGCAGACCAACCTCCTCGCCCTCAACGCCACCATCGAGGCAGCGCGCGCCGGCGAGGCCGGGCGTGGCTTCGCGGTGGTTGCCACCGAGGTGAAGGCCCTGGCAAACCAGACGGCCCGGGCCACGGACGAGATCGCCGGGCAGATCGAGGCGATGCGGGCTGCAACTCACGCGGCCGTCGAAGCCATCGAGGAGATCGGCGGCACGATCGAGCAGGTCCACGGCATCGCGATCGGCGTCGCCGCAGCCGTGGAGCAGCAGCAGGTCGCCACCCAGGAGATCGCCCGCAGCATCGCCGAGGCGGCGAGCGGGACCCGCGCCGTGACCGAGACCATGTCGCTGGTGCTCGGTGCCGCCCATGAGACCGGCGCCAGCGCCGGCCAGGTCCTGGACGCCGCGGCCGACATCGCCCGCCGGTCGGACGGGCTGGGCAGCGAGGTCGCGGGTTTCGTCGCGCAGGTGCGGGCCGCCTGAAGCGACCCGATGTTGCATCGCAGCGCGATGCCTCGTAGGGTCTGAGGCATTCGCAAGGACCCGGTGAAAGCCCGGGTGGCTCTTCCGGCCGCCGATCCGCCGGACCACGCATCCGAGACGCACTTTCCTCCGCCCCCAAGTGCGGACGTGCGTCTCGTGCGGACTTTTTCATGCCACGCAACACATCCGGAACCACCGGCCTTCTCGGGTCGTGGGTGTCCAATATCCGCGGCGACACCCTGTCGGGGATCGTCGTCGCTCTTGCGCTGATCCCGGAGGCGATCGGCTTCTCGGTCATCGCCGGGGTCGATCCCAAGGTCGGGCTCTACGCCTCGGTGGTCATCGCCTGCACGATCGCCTTCGCGGGCGGGCGCCCGGCCATGATCTCGGCCGCCACCGCCGCCACCGCGGTGGTGATGGTCGATCTCGTCCGCGAGCACGGCGTTCAATACCTGTTCGCCGCCACCATCCTGATGGGACTGATCCAGATCCTGGCCGGCCTGCTCAAGCTCGGCCGGCTGATGCGGTTCGTGTCGCAATCGGTGATGACCGGTTTCGTCAACGCCCTGGCGATCCTGATCTTTCTGGCACAAATGCCCGAGCTCACGGGGGTCACGCCGGCGACCTACGGGCTGATCGCCCTAGGGCTCGCGATCATCTACGGCTTCCCGCGGATCACCCGGGCGGTGCCCTCGCCTCTCGTGGCGATCGCGGTGCTGACCGCGGTAACGGCGATCTTCCACCTCGACGTGCGTACCGTCTCGCATCTGGGCGCCCTGCCCTCGACGCTGCCGAGCTTCGCCCTGCCGAACGTGCCGCTCACCTTCGAGACCCTGCGGATCCTGCTGCCCTACGCGGCGACGCTCGCTGCGGTCGGCCTGCTGGAAAGCCTGCTCACCGCGCAGATCATCGACGACATGACCGATACCGGCAGCGACAAGAACCGGGAATGCATGGGCCAGGGCGTCGCCAACATGGCCTCCGCCGTGTTCGGCGGCATGGGCGGCTGCGCGATGATCGGGCAATCGGTGATCAACGTCTCCTCGGGGGCGCGGGGCCGCCTGTCCACGCTGGTGGCCGGGGCGTTCCTGCTGCTGCTCCTGGTGGCGTTGCAGGACCTGCTGGCGGTCGTCCCGGTCGCGGCCCTGACCGCGGTGATGATCATGGTCTCGCTCAACACCTTCTCCTGGCGCTCACTGACGCAACTGCGCACCAACCCGCTGCCCTCCTCGGCGGTGATGCTGGCGACCGTCCTGGTCGTGGTCGCCACCAAGGATCTGGCGATGGGCGTCCTGGCCGGGGTGCTCCTGTCCGGGGTGTTCTTCGCCGGCAAGGTGTCGCGGCTCAGCCAGGTGACATCCGAACGCTCGGCCGATGGCCGGACCCGGACCTATCGGGTGACCGGCCAGGTGTTCTTCGCCTCGGCGGGCACGTTCTCCGAGGCGATCGACGTGCTGGAGCCGGTGAATCGCTTGGTCATCGACGTGCACGGCGCCCATTTCTGGGACATCTCGGCGGTGGCCGCCCTCGACCGCGTGGTCCTGAAGGCCCGGTCCCGCGGGCGGAACGTCGAGGTCGTCGGCCTGAACGCCGCGAGCGCGACCCTGGTCGAGCGCTTCGGCACACACGACAAGGCCGGCGCCGCGCCGGCTCCGGCGGGACACTGAGGCGGCAGGACGCGCACCGCCGGCCGCGCTTCGCCTCTTGCGTCGCGCGCGCCGGGACCCCATTCCCGGCCTGGGCTCTTGGTTTCTTCGGGCCGGGAAAAACAGGATGGCACAGCGGTGACGACGTTCTCTCCGCGCGAGATCGTGTCCGAACTCGATCGCTTCATCGTCGGGCAGCACGACGCCAAGCGCGCCGTCGCGATCGCGCTCCGCAACCGCTGGCGGCGCCAGCAGCTGACCGGCCCGCTCCGCGAGGAAGTGGCCCCCAAGAACATCCTGATGATCGGGCCGACCGGCTGCGGCAAGACCGAGATCGCCCGGCGTCTCGCGAGGCTCGCCAACGCCCCGTTCCTGAAGATCGAGGCGACCAAGTTTACCGAGGTCGGCTATGTCGGCCGCGACGTCGAGCAGATCGTCCGCGACCTCGTGGAGGTGGCGATCGGCCTGACCCGGCAGGCCAAGCGCGAGACCGTGAAGGCCAAGGCCGAGGCGGCCGCCGAGAATCGCATCCTCGACGCCCTGGTCGGGCCGACCGCCAGCCAGGCGACCCGCGACAGCTTTCGGCGCAAGCTGCGCGACAGCGAGCTCGACGACAAGGAAGTCGAGCTGGAACTGGCCTCGGGTGCGCCCGCCGGCCTGCCGATGTTCGAGATCCCCGGCATGCCGGGCGCCTCCATGGGGGCGATCAATATCGGCGACGTGCTCGGCAAGGCCCTGGGCGGCCAGCGCGGCAAGCCGCGCCGGGTCCTGGTGCGGGACGCCTACGCGCCGCTGCTCGCCGAGGAATCCGACAAGCTGGTCGACGACGACGCCCTGATCCGCGAGGCGATCCGGGAGGTCGAGAACAACGGCATCGTCTTCCTCGACGAGATCGACAAGATCTGCACCCGTGAGGGTCGCTCCTCCGGCGATGTCTCCCGCGAGGGCGTGCAGCGCGACCTGCTTCCGCTGATCGAGGGGACGACGGTGGCGACCAAGCACGGCCCGGTGAAGACCGACCACGTGCTGTTCATTGCGTCCGGCGCCTTCCACGTCTCGAAGCCGTCCGATCTCCTGCCGGAACTCCAGGGCCGCCTGCCGATCCGGGTCGAGTTGCAGCCGCTGACGGTGGACGATTTCCGCCAGATCCTGACCTCCACCGAGGCGAGCCTGCTCAAGCAGACGGTCGCGCTGATGCAGACCGAGGGCGTGACCCTCACCTTCACGGATGACGCCGTGGACGCGCTGGCGCGCGTCGCCGTCGAGGTGAATTCCTCCGTGGAAAATATCGGCGCCCGCCGGCTCCAGACTGTGCTGGAACGGGTGATCGACGAGATTTCCTTCACCGCCACCGACCGCTCCGGCGAGACTGTGCCGATCGACGCCGCCTATGTCCGGGCGCGAGTCGAGGATCTCGCGGCCAACGTCGATCTGAGCCGGTTCATTCTGTGAGCGTGCGCTGATCGCCCGAGGCCGATGCGTCGATTAGGCCGGACAATCGACGCATGATATGCGTCGATTGGTGTATATCTACGACCTCCCCGACTGGCCCCGATTCCGCTGGAACGAGACTGCGCTCCTCGCCCCGCTGGGCGCGGTTCGCTACCGGCAAGGCCGGCTGCTGGGCCGCATGGAAGCCCTTGGCTTCAATCTGCGCGAGGAAGCGATCCTCGACACCCTCACCCAAGACGCGGTCAAGACCAGCGAGATCGAGGGTGAGACCCTGGTCCGCAACGAGGTCCGATCATCGCTGGCGCGGCGGCTCGGGATCGAGACCGCAGGCCTCGTTCCGAGCGGGCGGCAGGTCGACGGGATCGTCACGATGGTCCTGGACGCGACCCAACGTTTCGCCGAACCGCTGACCGTCGAACGTCTGTTCGGTTGGCACACGGCGCTGTTCCCGCACCGCGATATCGGGCGTCAGCCGATCACCATCGGAGCGTGGCGGACCGATGCGCTCGGACCGATGCGCATCGTCTCCGGCCCCTGGGAGCGCGAGCGGGTGCACTTCCAGGCACCGCCTGCCGACCGGATCGCCGCGGAAATGGACCGATTCCTGAGGTGGTTCGAGGACCCGGCCGATCGGGCCGACCCGGTCCTCAAGGCCGCGATTGCGCATATCTGGTTCGTCACCATCCATCCGTTCGACGACGGCAACGGCCGCATCGGTCGCGCCATCGCCGACATGGTGCTGGCCCGGGCCGAAGGGACGGGGCGGCGCTTCTACAGCATGTCCGCGCGGCTGCGGGTCGAGCGGAACGCCTATTACGAGACGCTCGAGGCGACCCAGAAGGGCGATCTCGAGATCACGGCGCGGCTGGCTTGGTTTCTCGGAATCCTCGACGCGGCCATCACCGATGCCGAGACCATGCTCACGGCGGTCCTGCGCAAGGAGCGGTTCTGGCGCGCTCTGGAAGCGCAGCCCGTGAACCCGCGCCAGCGCATGATGCTGGGCCGCCTCCTCGACGGATTCGAGGGCAAGCTCACGACGTCGAAATGGGCGCAGATCGCGAAGTGCTCGCACGATACCGCCCTTCGGGACATCGAAGAGCTGAGCGCGCGCGGGCTCCTGACACGCGGTCCGGCGGGGGTACGCAGTACCAGCTACCGTCTGGTCGAGCCGCATTTCTGAGAGATCCGTGTCCGTGACGATCACCAAGCCGAGCCTCGGCGCCACACTTCTCCCGGTCGTCGCACTGGTTGGCGGCATGATCTCGCTGCAATACGGCGCGACCGTTGCCAAGAGCCTGTTCCCCATCGTCGGCGCGGCCGGGACCTCGTCCCTGCGCGTGGGCTTCTCGGCGCTGATCCTGATCGCCGTCTGGCGGCCGTGGCGGCGCAGCCTGTCGCGGCGCGAGGCCGGGTGGATCGCGCTCTACGGCGTCACCCTGGGGCTAATGAATTTGCTGTTCTACCTGTCGATCGCGCGCCTGCCCCTTGGGCCTGCGGTTGCGATCGAGTTCGCCGGGCCACTCTCCATCGCGCTGATCGCGTCGCGCCGCCGAGCGGATTTCCTCTGGATCGGCGTGGCGGTGGTGGGCCTCGGGCTACTCCTGCCGGTCGCGTCGACCAATGCACTCGACCCGCTCGGCGTTGCCCTCGCCCTCGGGGCAGCCCTGGCCTGGGCACTCTACATCCTGTTCGGGCAGCGGGCCGGCCGAATCGACGGCGGCCAAGCCGTGTCGTTGGGCATGCTGATGGCTGCCCTGGTGGTGGCGCCGTTCGGCTTCGCCGAGGCCGGCCCGGACCTGCTGGCGCCCGGGATCCTGGTTGCTGGGCTGACCGTAGCGCTGATGTCGAGCGCCCTGCCCTACTCGCTGGAGATGTTCGCGTTGCGGCGCCTCGACCGCAAGAGTTTCGGCGTGCTGATGAGCCTGGAGCCTGCGGTTGCGGCCTGCGCGGGCTTCGCCCTGCTCGGCGAGCGGCTCGGCGCCGTTCAGTGGCTCGCGATCGGCCTGGTGATCGCCGCATCCGTGGGTATCACCGCCACGTCGCGCCGGCCTGTCCCGGAGGCCGCGCTCATCGAAGGCTGAGAGATTTTATTTGCCGGCCAGAACGCGCGAGGCGACGTTGATGTACTTGCGGCCGGCTTCCTGGGCGTGGAGGACGGCGTCGCCGAGATTCTCCTCGTCGCGAACGCTCGCCAGCTTGATCAGCATCGGCAGGTTGATGCCCGCCACCACCTCAACCGAGCCACCGTTCATACAGGAAAGGGCAAGGTTCGAGGGCGTGCCGCCGAACATGTCGGTGAGCACCACCACACCGTCACCGGTGTTCACGCGACAGACCGCGGACATGATGTCCCGCCGTCGCAATTCCATATCGTCTTCCGGCCCGATCGTGATCGTCTCGATCTGATCCTGCGGGCCGACCACGTGCTCCAGGGCGGCCTTGAATTCGGTCGCCAATAGCCCGTGAGTGACGAGCACCATGCCAATCATCGACACGTGTTCCAACGTCCTCTGTCTGCCGCCATGTTGTGCAATGCACAGGTCCCAACAAGGCGATCGCGACGTTTTTGCTCGGACATTGCCGCGATCATGCCATGCGCGCTCCTTGGGCGCCATGGGGTCTCACCACCACGACGCGAATCAACGACCTGTGCGGCTGCGAAGTCACGGCCTCTGCTTCCGCAGTGCCGCACGAATCAGCAGCGGTGCCAGTCCGGCATTTCGTACGCCGCGGTCAAGGACCAGGCGGGGTATTCGAAGGTCCAATATTTCGGCGTCCGCCGGCGGCTCGGGCAGCCGGCGTGATTCTGCGACCAGATCGATCGCGAGGCGCACGATCGCCTCGGGGCGGATCGCGAGGCCGAGTTCTTGAACCGGCAGAATACCTTGTCCGCGGATCTCGACCTGCCCGACAAGGGCGTCGTGCGGCCGGGCCACCAGCGCGCCGGCGCGGCGCTCGCAGATGACCCGGTCGTCCGCGACGAAGGCCCCGTCGCTCTCGGCGGCGAGAAGCAGCGCCAGGCTGGACTTACCCGAGCCCGAGGGCCCGCGAATCAGGACGCCGGACTCGCCTAGGGCGACGCAGGCGGCATGAAGGCTCGGCATCAGGCGTGAAGCTGCCGCGGCGCGGCGGGCAGACGGACGGTAAAGCGAGCGCCGCGCACCGTGGGTTCGCCGTCCTCGTCGGGCGCGCCCGGGCGGTTCTCGGCGCGGATCATGCCGCGATGGGCCTGGACGATCTGGCGGGAAATCGAAAGGCCGAGCCCCGAATTCTGGCCAAAACCCTGCTCCGGCCGGTCGGTATAGAAGCGCTCGAAAATCCGTTCCAGGGCGTGCTCCGGGATGCCCGGCCCCTCGTCCTCGCAGACCAGCTCGACCTCGCCGCGGACCCGGCGCAGGGCGACCCGCACCTTGGCGTCGGTCGGCGAGAACGAGCGGGCATTGTCGAGGAGGTTGTTAACCACCTGCCCCAGCCGGCTGTCATGGCCGATGACCGTGAACGGCGCATCCTGGTCCGGGATCGGCTCGACATCGAGCTGGATCAGGCAATCCTTGGGACGCCGCCGCTCGTTCGCCACCGAAACGACCGTGGTGAGCAGCTTCTTGAGATCGACCCGGCGCGCCTCGGCCCGGGCCAGTTCCGCGTCGAGCCGCGAGGCATCGGCGATGTCGCTGATCAGCCGGTCGAGACGTTTCACGTCGTGCTGGATGATCGCCATCAGCCGGCCGCGCGAATCATCGGACTTCGCCAGCGGCAGCGTTTCGACCGCGCTGCGCAGCGAGGTCAGCGGGTTCTTCAGCTCGTGGCTGACATCCGCGGCAAAACTCTCGATGGCGTCGATGCGCCGGTAGAGCGCCTGGGTCATGTCCCGCAGCGCTCCGGAGAGGTGTCCGATCTCATCGGTGCGTTGGGTGAAATCCGGGATCTCTTCCCGGGTCTTGATCCCCATCCGCACCTTTTCCGCGGCCTCGGCGAGGCGCCGGACCGGGCCGGCGATGGCACCCGCCAGCAGCGCCGACAGCACCACCATCACGGCAGACGCCACCAGAAACACCTGAAGCAGGCCGAAGCGCTCGGAGGCGATCACCCGGTCGATGGCGTCGCCCTGCGTCGAGATCAGCAGTGCGCCGCGCACCGAGCCGGCCCGATGGATCGGCACGGCCACCGACACGGTGGTCTCGCCCAGCGCGTTGCGGCGGACCAGGCTGCCGCGATTGCCGCTGAGCGCGGCCTGGACCTCGCGCAGCGAATGGCCGTTCACTGGGCCGGTCTCTTCGAGCTGCGTGGTGCGGCTGCCGAACAACCCGCTCAGCTTCGCCTGGACCGCCTGGAAGGCGGATTCGAGCATGCCGGCCTTGTGCGGCTTGGCGGCGATCGGATCGCCGCGGCCGGCGTCACCCCGCTTGAACAGGGTCCTGGTATCGAACAGCAACCCGCCTTCCTGGTCGTAGACCCGAGCGCGGTTGCCGGTGGGCGTCACCAGGCGCGACAGCAGCGGCGCCACCTTCTCGGGGTTGAGCGAGAAGGCGAGCGGCTGCGATTCCTCTTCCGCGGACTCTCCCGCTTGTTGCTGGAGCAGCTTGTCGGGGTCGATCTGGATCGTGTCGGTATCGACCGAGGCGGAGGCCGCGATGGCGCCCGCGATGATCTCGCCCTGGATCGCCAGGCTCTGGATCCGGGCCTGGATCAGGCCCTGCCGGAACTGGTTCAGGTAGAGGAAGCCGACGAGCAGCGCGATCAACCCGACGAGGTTGAGCACGACGATGCGGCGCGTCAGGCTCGACGACGCGCGCTGGCCGATCGCGTCCCAGAGGGCGCGCGGCCAGGTCAGCGGTCGGGAGAGGAGCTGAGTGAACGAGGCGCGCGGTTGCACGTCCTCGGTTTGGGCGGGGGTACAGCCGGTCACGGAGCGGATCCTTGGATCACGCCTCCTTGAACCGGTAGCCGACGCCGTAGAGCGTCTCGATCATGTCGAAGCTCTGGTCGGTCACCTTGAACTTCTTGCGCAGGCGCTTGATGTGGCTGTCGATGGTGCGGTCGTCGACATAGACCTGGTCGTCATAGGCTGCATCCATCAGGGCGTTGCGGCTCTTCACGACGCCGGGACGATGGGCGAGCGCCTGGAGGATCAGGAACTCCGTGACGGTGAGGGTCACCGGCTCGCCCTTCCAGGTACAGGTGTGGCGCTCGGGATCCATCATCAGCGAGCCGCGCTCCAGCGACCGGGCCGCAACCTCGGCCTCGCCCCTCGGGGTGGACCCGGCCGGCTCCTTGGCGAAGCGCCGCAGCACCGCCTTGACCCGCTCGACCAGCAGGCGCTGCGAGAACGGCTTATGGATGAAGTCGTCCGCGCCCATCTTGAGACCGAACAATTCGTCGATCTCCTCATCCTTCGAGGTCAGAAAGATCACCGGAAGGTCCGATTTCTGCCGCAGGCGTCGGAGAAGCTCCATCCCGTCCATGCGCGGCATCTTGATGTCGAAGATCGCGAGGTCCGGCGGGGAGTGCCGCAGACCGTCGAGGGCGGAGGCGCCGTCGGTGTAGGTCTGGATGCGGTAGCCTTCGGTCTCAAGCGCGATCGACACGGAGGTGAGAATGTTCCGGTCGTCGTCGACGAGGGCGATGGTTGGCATGCGCGATCCCTGAATGAACGGGCTCAAGCGCGGTCCCGGCTGTTCGCGCGGGCCGCGCTTCACCCCGGCCCCCGAGGGGCAGGCGGACGTGCGAACCAGGCCGGTGTCGGCGCCGCCCGGTTCGCGCAACGGGACAGGTGCTTTAGTACGGTCGATCGGAAAAAGCGAGCGGCGGTCATAGCTTGGCCGTAAAGGCCGATCTGACGCGGGCCGCGGCGCTCGTGCGCCGGCTACGGCATCGCTACCATGGCGCGCGATTGTGGCGGCGGTTCGAAACGGGAGGGATTCGATGGCGGACGTGAGCACAGGTGCGTCGGAACAGCGCGAGCCGGCCCGCCCGCTTCCCGCCGCGGACGCGCCCTTCGACGCCATCGGGCTGTCCCGGATGCTGCTGCGGAGCATCCGCTCCGGCGCGCTGGCGACCCTCGATCAGGATGGAACGCCGTTCGCCTCGCTGGTCACCATCGCCACCGACCAGGACGGCACGCCGCTGATGCTGCTGTCGCGGCTCTCGGCGCATACCCGAAACCTGCTGGCCGATCCGCGCTGCTCGCTGCTGTTCTCGCAGGGCGGCAAGGGCGATCCGCTGGCGCATCCGCGGCTGACCGTGGTCGGCGAGGCCGTCCAGACGAACGAGGCCCGGGCGCGGGAGCGGTTCCTGGCGCGCCATCCGAAGGCGAAGCTCTACGCCGACTTTCCGGACTTCGGGTTCTTCACGTTGGCCCCGAGGGCCGGCCACCTCAATGGCGGTTTCGCGAAGGCGGCGACGCTGACCCGCGAAGAACTGCTCCTCGACCTGACCGGGGCGGACGCCTTTGCGGCGGGCGAGCGCGGGGCGGTCGAGCACATGAACGCCGACCATGCCGATGCCCTGGCGCTCTACGCTGCCGCGGCCGGTGCGGAGGCTGGTCTGCCCTGGCGCCTGACCGGGCTCGACCCGGAGGGCCTGGACCTGATGGCCGGCGAACGGACGGCGCGGGTCGTCTATCCGGGGCGGGTCACCGATATGGGCGCCCTGCGCAAGAGCTTGGTCGCCATGGCCGCGCAGGTGCGCGGGGCTGGCGGTACGGCAGAAACGTAACGCGGGAGATCGCGCTCAGGCATGGCGAAGCATCGCCCGGTGCACCATATCCGCGCGATGAGCGACACACAGACAGACACCTATCCTTTCAGCCTCGATGTGCAGCCGGTCGGCGAGAGCGGCTCGATGTTCCAGTGGAGCATCCGCAAGCACGGCAAGCTGCACCAGCGCTCGGACCGGAAGCACCCGACCGAGTCGAAGGCCCGGACCCACGGCGAGGCCGAGATCGAGCGCCTGATCCGCGACCGCGGTCGCTGATCGCATCGGAAATCCGCCGGAACCGGCGGGACGTTGCCGACAGGCGGGGGCCGGATCGTTCCGGCTCCCGTCTTGTCGTTTGTTCCGGCTCGACCGCAGGGCGGTTGCCGGCGCGCTTGGCGCGTTCCCGCGGCGCTGCTATCTCGCGCGTGAGCCGATCCTACCGAACACGCCCTGACGTCAGACGGTGCGCGCCGTCGCGCGCCCGAACGGAATGCCGATGACAACCCCGATCGACAACATCCGCAACTTCTCGATCGTCGCGCATATCGACCACGGCAAGTCGACCCTGGCGGACCGGCTGATCCAGGCCACCGGCACCGTGGCCTTGCGCGACATGAGCGAGCAGATGCTCGACTCGATGGATATCGAGAAGGAGCGCGGCATCACCATCAAGGCGCAGACGGTGCGCCTGGAATACCGGGCCGAGGATGGCAAGGACTACATCCTCAACCTGATGGACACGCCCGGCCACGTGGACTTCGCCTATGAGGTGTCGCGGTCGCTGGCCGCCTGCGAGGGCTCCCTTCTGGTGGTGGACGCCTCCCAGGGGGTCGAGGCGCAGACGCTGGCCAACGTCTACCAGGCGCTCGACGCCAACCACGAGATCGTCCCGGTCCTCAACAAGGTCGACCTGCCGGCTGCCGAGCCCGAGCGCGTGAAGGAGCAGATCGAGGAGGTGATCGGCCTCGACGCCTCCAACGCCGTGCCGATCTCGGCCAAGACCGGGCTCAACATCGAGGCGGTGCTCGAGGCGATCGTCACCCGCCTGCCGCCGCCCAAGGGCGACCGGACCGCGCCGCTCAAGGCCCTGCTGGTGGACAGCTGGTACGACGCCTATCTCGGCGTCGTCGTGCTGGTGCGCATCATCGACGGCGTGCTCAAGAAGGGCATGACCATCCGGATGATGGGCGCCGATGCGGTCCACGGGGTCGACCGCATCGGCGTGTTCCGCCCGAAGATGGCTGAGATCGGCGAACTCGGCCCCGGCGAGGTCGGCTTCTTCACCGGCTCGATCAAGGAGGTCGCCGACACCCGCGTCGGCGACACCATCACCGAGGACAAGCGCCAGACCACCTCGATGCTGCCGGGCTTCAAAGAGGTCCAGGCGGTCGTGTTCTGCGGCCTGTTCCCGGTGGACGCGGCCGAGTTCGAGAACCTGCGCGCGGCCATGGGCCGTCTCCGGCTCAACGACGCCTCGTTCTCCTACGAGATGGAGAGCTCGGCCGCGCTGGGCTTCGGCTTCCGCTGCGGCTTCCTGGGCCTCCTCCACCTGGAGATCATCCAGGAGCGGCTGGAGCGCGAGTTCAACCTCGACCTGATCTCCACCGCGCCCTCGGTGGTCTACCGGCTGAAGATGCGCGACGGCACGCTCAAGGAGCTGCACAACCCGGCCGACATGCCGGACGTGATGAAGATCGAGCTGATCGAGGAGCCCTGGATCCGCGCCACGATCCTGACCCCCGACGAGTATCTCGGCGGCGTGCTCAAGCTCTGCCAGGACCGTCGCGGCGTCCAGATCGACCTCAACTACGTCGGCAAGCGCGCCATGGTGGTCTACGACCTGCCGCTGAACGAGGTCGTGTTCGATTTCTACGACCGGCTGAAATCGATCTCGAAGGGCTACGCCTCGTTCGACTACCACGTCTCCGACTACCGCGAGGGCGACCTCGTGAAGATGTCGCTGCTCGTCAACGCCGAGCCGGTGGACGCCCTGTCGATGCTGGTCCACCGCACCCGCGCCGAATCGCGCGGCCGGGCCATGTGCGAGAAGCTGAAGGACCTGATCCCCCGCCACCTGTTCCAGATCCCGGTCCAGGCGGCGATCGGCGGCAAGATCATCGCCCGCGAGACGATCAAGGCCCTGTCCAAGGACGTCACCGCCAAGTGCTACGGCGGCGACATCTCGCGCAAGCGCAAGCTGTTGGACAAGCAGAAGGAAGGCAAGAAGAAGATGCGCCAATTCGGGCGCGTGGAGATCCCGCAGGAGGCGTTCATCGCCGCGTTGAAGATGGACGATTGAGGCGCTGCATTCGAGATGCATGCTCGCCTCCCTCACTTGCGGGGAGGTGAGCAGGCGGGGGGTCTCGTCTCCGCGTTCGGACATGATGCCCGGTTCTGGAGCTGAAACGAGCCTTTCCCGTCATTGCGAGCGGAGCGAAGCAACCCAGGGCAGCGCGCGATCTAAGGACGTAGCGTTTCCCTGGGTTGCTTCGCTCCGCTCGCAATGACGGTATGGGGCGCTGGAAAAGCCTTTAGCCCGGCGGAAGCACGTCGATCTGGATGCCCGCATAATACGCCGCCAGGTTCGCGATATCGGCATCCGACAGCTCCTTGGCGACCACGTTCATGATCTCGTTCTGCCGCTTGCCGTCGCGGTACTCGCTGAGCGCTTTCACCAGGTAGGGCTCGACTTGGCCGGCGAGGTTCGGCGCCTCCGGCAGCTTCGAGAGCCCGTCCATCCCGTGGCAGGTCTGGCAGGCGGTGGCCTTCTTGCGTCCGAGGGCCGCGTCGCCGGCTTGGGCCGAGAGCGGGACGAGCACAGCGGCGAGAAAGAGAAGCGGGCGTATCATCGGATGGGCTCGGGATGAGACACGGGTGACGTTTTCGCGAACGATCAGTAGACGGCGCAGATCCCCTCTCCCGTCCGGGAGAGGGACAGGGTGAGGGGTGCGACCTCTCCGGAAAGACCGGGTCCCTCACCCCAACCCTCTCCCGCACGGGAGAGGGGGTCCGTTGCGCCACTTCAGGATGGTGGCGCCTCGCACGGAGAGAGGCGCCCCAAATCCCAAAAAGACTACTTCTCGTAGGAGATCCGGTAGATCGCCCCGGCGGCATCGTCCGAGACCAGCAGGGAGCCGTCGAGCATCACCGCCACGTCCACCGGCCGGCCGAGATACTCGCCGTCGCCGGTGAGCCAGCCTTCCGCGAACGGCTTGACCGCGCCGAGCTTTCCGTCCGCGCCCATGGGGGCGAACATCAGCCGGGCGCCCACCGGCTCGGTGCGGTTCCAGGAGCCGTGCTCGGCGATGAAGATCCCGCCCTTGTACGAAGCTGGGAACTGCTTGCCGTTGTAGAAGGTCATGCCGAGGTCAGCCGCGTGCGGCGGCAATTCGGCGACCGGAGCGACCGCGTCGGCGGGCGGGGTCTGGTCCTTGTACTCGACGGTGCGGATCGCGCCGCCGCCATACCAGGGGAACCCGAAATTCTCGCCCGCCTTGGTGGCGTGGTTCAGCTCGCCCGGCGGCTTGTCGTCGCCCATGCCGTCGACCTGGTTGTCGGTGAACCAGAGCGACTTGTCGGTGGCGAAATCCATGCCCACCGAGTTGCGGATGCCGGTCGCGTAGACCTCGCGGTTCTTGCCGTCGGCATCGATCCGGATGATGCCGCCGATGCCGGCCTTCCGGTACAGGTCCATCTTCTCGGCCGGCGGCACGTTGTAGGGCTGGCCGAGCGCGATGTAGGTCTTGCCATCGGCCCCGACCCGGCAGACCCGGGCGGTGTGGTTGAAGCTCTCTTCCGCGGCCGGAATGAGCGCGCCCTCCTTCACGAGAATGCCGGCGGCGACATCCGGATTCTCATAAAAAAACTCGGCGGCCGGGAAGGCGAGGATCCGGTTCTGCTCGACCACGGTGAGCACGCCGTCCTTCGAGAAGCAGACGCCGTTAGGGATCTTGAAGGTAATGCCCGGCGCAAAGGCGCGGACTTCGTCGGCGACCCGGTCCTTGTCGCGGTCGGTGACGGTGTAAACCTTGGTCTTGCGGGTGCCGACGAACAGCACGCCGGCATTGGGGCCGACCGCGATGGCGCGGGCATCCGGCACCACGGCGTAAAGATCGATCTTGAAACCCTCGGGGAGCTTGATCTTGCCGAGCGTCTTGCGGATCGCGTCGGCGCGGCGGCCGCTCTGCGGGATCTCGGGGGCGGCCTGGGTGTCGGTGCTGCGCATGCCCTGGAGCTTCTCCAGGTCGTCGGCCTTGGCCTTGGTCTCGGCCGGCGCCGCACCCTGCGCGAGGGCCGGCACGGCGATGGCGGGCATGGCGACACCCGCCCAGAGCGCAACGATGATCAGCGATCGCATCGTCGAAAAATCCTCCCCGTCGCCCTTGGTGTCGGGCGTTGCCGGATCGGACATAGACGACGCGCGCCAACCGGCAAGTTGCGGTGGTGACGCGCGCCGGCACCTGTTGCGTGTCAGGCGACCTTGCGTGGGACGAGCCGCTCGCTGCCCAGCGCGGCCTGGGCGCCGGACACGCCGGACTCGGTGTATTCCGCGTCCTCGTTGACCTGCCAGACATCGTGCCGGCGCCGGCCGCAGAGGATGTTCTCCACGGTCAGCATCGCAGTCATCATCGCGTGGTCCTGGTTGTTGTACTTGTGCATGCCGTTGCGGCCGACGAGGTGCAGGCTCGGGAAATCCCGCTCCAACTCCCGCCGCACGGTGACGACGTGGCCGGCATAATCCTCGTCGTAGACCGGATAGGCCTTGGGCTGCCGCACCACGCAGGCATCGACCACGTCGGCCGGATCGATCAGGCCGATCTGGCCGATCTCGCGCTTGGCCAAGGCCACCAGCTCGTCGTCCGAGGCGGTCCAGAGCCCGTCGCCCTCGAAGCAGAAATATTCGAGGCCGAGGCAGGTGTGATCTTCGTCCGGCACCATCTCGGGCGACCAAGAACGGAAGTTCTGCACCCGCCCGACCTGCACCGACGGATCGTGGATGTAGATCCAGTTATCCGGAAAATTCTTGTGGGATTTTGCGATGAGCGCGACGGTCAGGAAGTCGCGGTACTTGAGGGACCGTGCGTTGAAGGTGCTGAGCGGGCGCGGGCGGATCGAATCCACCAACTCCCGCACCGGCGCGGACGAGATCACGTGCCGGGCCGTGAAGGTCTCACGGCTGCCGTCGGCGCTGCGGGCCGCCACCGTCCAGATGCCGGTGCCGGAATCATAGCTGAGGGAATCGACGCCGCGGTCGAGGATCACGCGCCCGCCCTGCGCCTGGATCTTGGCGGCGGCCGCCTCCCACATCATGCCGGGGCCGCGGCGGGGATAGCGGAACGACTCGATCAGCGTCTTGATCACCGGGCCGCCGGCCTTCGGCGTCTTACGCAGGCCGAGCGAACGCTTGAGACCGTCGCGGATCGCCGAGCCGAGATCGAGACCCTTGATGCGCTGGGCCGCCCAATCCGCCGAGATCGCGTCGCAGGACATGCCCCACACCTTCTCGGTGTAGGTCTTGAAGAAGATCGAGAACAGGCGCTCGCCGAACTGGTTGCGCACCCAGGCGTGGAAGTTTTTCGGGTCGCGGACCGGCTTCATGCGGGCATACAGGTAGGACGCGACGCAGGCCGCGCTGGTGAGGACACCCAGATTGCGCAGCGCCTCGAAGGCCTTGAGCGGATAGGCGTAGTATTTGCCGCGATAGTAGATCCGCGACAGGCGCGGGCGCTCGATGAAATCGTTCGGCAGGATCTCGTCCCAGAGATCGACCACCGCCTTGGATTTCGAGAAGAACCGGTGCCCGCCGATATCGAACAGGTAGCCGTTGTGCGAGACGGTGCGCGAGATCCCGCCGACCTGCGCCGGATCCCGCTCCAGAACAGTGACCGACCGCCCCTGCTTCGACAGCAGGTAAGCGGCCGTGAGACCGGCCGGCCCCGCGCCGATCACCAGCGTCTCGGTGTGGTGGCTCATCCCCTGCTCCGGCTGCCGTCGCGGCCGGATCCCGACCGGCTCGCGCGGAGATTGCGGTCGGATGGTTAAGGAACCGCCTTACGGTCGATTGACCGGCCATTAAGCCGGTGCGCGCACCTTTCAACCCGCGCCGGATCGGGGCGCGTCCGGGAACCCGTAACGATGCCGCCCGCGGCCGCCGCCTCGCCGGCACGGATCGACACCCGCGCCTTCCTGTGGCTGCTCGTCGCCCTGTCGCTCGCGACGATGAACACGCCGCAGGACATCTGGGACACGATCCGGCACCTGCGCGTGCCCGATACCGACGACGCCATGCGGCTGGTCGAGGTGCGCGACCTCCTGGCCGGCCAGGGCTGGTACGACAATGTCCAGTATCGCTTCCTCGCGCCCGAGGGCGTGGCGAGCCACTGGTCACGCCTCGTGGACGCGCCGATCGCGGGGCTGATCTGGGCATTGACGCCGCTGGCCGGCCGGACGCTCGCCGAGGGGCTGATTGCCGCCTTCTGGCCTATGCTCCTGTTCGGCCTGTTCTGCGCCCTGCTCTATCGCGGTGTGCGGCAGAGTTTCGGAGACCGGGCGGCCCTTCTCGCGCTCCTCGCGGCGACGCAGACCTTTGGGATCGCCATCCAGTTCCAGCCGGGCCGGGTCGACCACCACAACGTTCAGATCCTGGCGATGCTGGGCCTCGCCCTCTGCCTGATCAGCGGCGGCTTTCGCGCCGGCCTCATCGGCGGTGGACTGGCGGCGCTGTCACTCGCGGTGGGCCTCGAAGGGCTGCCCTATCTGGCGCTCGCCGCCCTCTACCTCGCCGGCGACTGGTGCTGGCGCGGTCGCCCCGCCCTCCCCTGCCTCGCCGGATTCGGGCTGGGCCTCGGGCTCGGCGCGCCGCTCCTGTTCGCCGCGCAGACGGCCCCCGCCCTGTGGACCGCGACGCATTGTGACGCCCTCTCGCCGCCCTGGCTGTGGCTGGCCGCCGGCGGCCTCGGCTTCGCATTGGCGGCGGCTGCGCTCGGGCGCCGTCTTGGTACGCCCGGATCACGCATCGCCCTGGCGGCCCTCTGCGGCGCCCTCCTGATTGGCGGCTTCGCCCTAGCCTTCCCGGTCTGCCTGGACGGGCCGTTCCCCGGCATGCCGGCCCTGGTCCGGGAGCATTGGCTGCTCACCGTCAACGAGATGGCCTCGTTGCCGAAATCCATCACCCAGGGGCGCTGGGAGATGCTGGTCTTCTATCCGGTGGTCCTGCTCGCAACGCTGGCTGCAACCAGGATGGCTTGGCGCGGCACGCAGCGACGGGCCTGGTCGGTGGCGGCGCTGTTCCTATGGCCCGGTCTGATCCTCGGCATCTTCCAGTTCCGCGGGCTCTACATCGCCTCCGGCTTCGTGCCGCTGGTTGCTGGACCGGTAATCGACCGCGTCTTGACGTTCGCCGCCGCACCCGGAACCGGCCTTCGCCGCTGGGGCGCGCTCGCCCTCGGCGGCTGCCTGATCAGCACGCTCTGGCTGGCACCGGCGGGGCTGGGCGAATGGCTCGCCCCGGCCTCGCGGACGGCCCCCGATCCGGCCAGCGCCCTCGCCTGCCAGGGCGACGCCGCCGTGCGGCCCCTGGCGGCGCTTCCGGCCGGCACCGTGCTGGCGCCGATCTTTTTGGGGCCGTCGATCCTGCTGCGCACACCGCACACGATCGTGGCCGCGCCCTATCACCGGGCGATCCCGGGGCTCACCGCGGCGATCGAGGGCCTGGGCGGAACGCAAGCGGATCTCGACCGGATACTCGATGCCTTCCGGGTCCGCCACCTGGTGGCCTGCCCGTCCCGGCCCGCCGACGACCTCCAGGCCGAGCCGGCTTTCGCGACCCGGCTCGCCCGCGGCGCGGTTCAATCCAACCGGCTGGAGCCCGTGGCGCTGCCCGGCCCCCTGAAGGTCTGGCGCGTGGTGCGGTGAGCCGTCAGAGCAGCCGGCGGTCCAGGCGGATGATCCGGCACAGGTCGCCCGCCTTGGCGGCCGGCTCGTGCGGCGCTCGGATCAGCAGCGCTTCCGCGCGTCCGAGCACCGCAAGCATCGAGGAATCCTGGCGCTGCTCGGGCGACGCCACCGGCAGCCGACCGGGCTCGATCGCGAGGCTCGCGCGCATGTAGTCGGCACGGCCGTCATTGGCCGGCAGGTCGCGGCCGAGGGTGGCCGGTTCGCTCCGGTCTGCGCCGGCCTGGGGATCGCCCTGGAGCGCCCGGATCGCCGGCACCACGAACAGCAGCCCGCAAACGATCGACGAGACCGGATTCCCCGGCAGGCCGATCACCTGCATGGCGCCGAGGCGCCCCTGCATCAGCGGCTTGCCCGGCCGGAGCGCCACCCGCCAGAAGCCGAGTTCCAGCCCCTCCTTGGCGAGCGCCGCCTGCACGAGGTCGTGGTCGCCGACCGAGGCGCCGCCCAGCGTCACCAGCAGGTCGGCCCGGGCCTCGCGGGCGCGGCGGAAGGCGTCTTCCAAAGCGCCGTGATCGTCCGCGGCGATGCCGAGATCGATGATCTCGGCGCCCGCCTCGGCGGAGAGCGCAGCCAGCGCCAGGCTGTTCGAGGCGACGATCTGGTCCCAGGCCGGCGCAGCGCCGGGCTCGACCAGCTCGTCACCGGTGGCGAGGATCGCCACGCGCGGCCAGCGCCGGACCGACAGGCGCGGATGCCCGGCCGCCGCCGCCAGCGCCAGGCGGCGCGCGTCGAGAGTCATGCCCGCAACCAGCAGGGTCTCACCGGCGGTGAAGTCGAGCCCGGCCCGGCGGATGAAGCGGTTTTTTTCGACTCCCTCCATAACCCGGACGGTCTCGCCCTCGGCTTCCGCGTCCTCCTGGATCAGGATCGCATCGGCGCCCTCCGGCACCGGCGCGCCGGTGAAGATCCGCACCGCCTCGCCGGGGCCGATGCGGCCGGAGAAGCCGTGCCCGGCCGCGCTGGTCCCGATCAGCCGCAGGCGCGCGCCGACAGCAGACGCGTCGGCGAAGCGGACCGCGTAGCCATCCATGGCGGAGGCCGGAAACGGCGGCTGCGTGCGGGCGGCAGCGACATCGACGGCGAGCGTCCGACCGGCGGCTTGAGCCAGGGGAACGGTTTCGGCCTCGACCGGCCCGGGCACGCTCGCCAGGACTCGCGCCAGCGCCTCGGCGACCGGGATCAGGCCGCTCATGCCTCGGGCGCCCGGTAGGCGCCGGAGCGGCCGCCATCTTTGGCGACGAGCCGGATGCCCTCGATCCGCATGCCGCGATCCACCGCCTTCACCATGTCGTAGACCGTCAGGCACGCCACCGAGACTGCGGTCAGCGCCTCCATCTCGACGCCGGTCGGCCCCTGGACCCGCACCTCGGCGGCGATGCGCAGGCCCGGCAGCGCCGCGTCCAACTCGCACTCCACCCGCACCTTCGAGAGCAGCAGCGGGTGGCAGAGCGGGATCAGCTCGTGGGTGCGCTTGGCCGCCATGATCCCGGCGAGCCGGGCGGTGCCGATCACGTCGCCCTTCTTGGCGTCGCCCTCGCGGATCAGCGCCAGGGTCTCGGGCCGCATCACCACGCTGCCCTCGGCCCGGGCGGTCCGGTCGGTGGCGGGCTTGTCGGTGACGTCGACCATGTTGGCCGCGCCGCTCGTGTCGAGATGGGTGAGCGTCGAACCGGGCTCCATGCTCAGCCCTTCTTCTTGGCCTTGCCGGCCTCGCCGAACAGCAGCGCCCGAGTCGCCTCGGTCACGTCCGCCTGGCGCATCAGGCTCTCGCCGACCAGCACCACGCCGAGGCCGTGCTGCCGGAGCCGCTCGACATCGGCATGACCGCCGATTCCGCTCTCGGCCACGGCGATCCGGTCCTTCGGGATGCCGGGGCCGAGACGGATCGCGGTGTCAAACGAGACCTCGAAGGTCTTGAGGTTGCGGTTGTTGATCCCGATCAGGGCCGTGCCCAGCGGCAGCGCCCGCGCCAGCTCGGCCTCATCATGCACCTCGACCAGCACGTCCATGCCGAGCTCGTGCGCGGTGGCGACCAGGGCCTCGGCCTCGTCGTCGTCGAGACAGGCCATGATGACGAGGATGCAATCGGCGCCCCAGGCCCGCGCCTCGTAGACTTGGTAGGGCTCGAACAAGAAGTCCTTGCGCAAGACCGGCAGCCCGCAGGCCGCCCGCGCCTCGGTGAGGTATTCCGGGCGCCCCTGGAACGACGGCTCGTCGGTGAGAACCGACAGGCAGGTGGCGCCGCCCGCCTCGTAGGCGGCAGCCAGCATGGCCGGCGCGAAATCTTCCCGGATCAGGCCCTTCGACGGCGAAGCCTTCTTCACCTCGGCGATCAGGGCCGGGCGCCCGGCGGCGAGATGGGTCCGGATCGCCGCCGCGAAGCCGCGCACCGCCTCGGCCTGGGCGGCGCGGCGCTCGAGCTTGGCCAGCGGCACCCGAAGCTTCGCCTCGGCGATCTCGCGGCGCTTATAAGCCTCGATCCGCGCCAGCACGTTGGGCCGCTCGTGCGGCGGCTCGGCGGCACCCGCTTGGGGCACCGGATCCTGCGTGAGCGTGCTCATCGGCACTCCTGCCCGTTCGAGCGATCGTTCGAGGCCCGGACCAGACGGGCGAGGGTGTCACGCGCCGCCCCGGAATCGACGGCATCCTGCGCCCGTGCGAGCCCCTCCGCCAGGGTCGACGACGCCCCCGCGACGACGAGGGCCGCGCCTGCATTGAGAACGGCGATGTCCCGGTAGGCGTTGCGTGCGCCCGCCAGGACGGCTTCGAGCGCCCGGGCATTGTCGGCGGGATCGCCGCCGCGCAGGTCTTCCGGCGCGCGCAGCGTCAGGCCGAGTTCCTGCGGATCGATGGTGAAGCGGGACAAACGGCCGTCCTCGAGAGCGACCACGCGGGTCGGCCCGGTGACGGTGATCTCATCCAGCCCGTCGGAGCCGTGGACGGTCCAGACCCGGCGGCTGCCGAGTTCCGCCAGCACTTTCGTCAGCGGCTCGGCCAGCGCCTCCTGGGCGACGCCGAACAGCTGGTAGGCGACGCCCGCCGGATTACAGAGCGGACCCAGCAGGTTGAAGATCGTCCGCACCGGCAACTCAGAGCGCACCGCAGCGACATGGCGCATGGCGCCGTGATGGGCCTGTGCGAACAGGAAGCATATATTGGCCTCGGCGAGGCATCGCGCCTGCCCCTCGGCATCGAGCCCCAGCTTCACGCCCAGAGCCGCCAGCACGTCGGCGGCGCCGGAGCGCGAGGTCGCGGCGCGGTTGCCGTGCTTGGCCACCGGCACGCCGCAGGCGGCGACCAGGATGGCGGCGAGCGTCGAGACGTTGACGCTGCCGGAATGATCGCCGCCGGTGCCGACCACGTCGACGGCGTTGTCCGGCGCCGCGATCCGGGTCATGCGGGAGCGCATCGCCTCGGCCGCGCCGACGATCTCTTCGACGGTCTCGCCGCGAACCTTAAGGGCGGCCAGGAATGCGCCGGCCTGGACGGAGGTGACCTCGCCCGACAACAGGTCGTCGAAGGCCGCGCGCGCCTCGGCGCGGTCGAGGGCCAGGCCCCCGGCGACCTTGGCGAGATGGGGTCTGAAGCTGTCCATGCGCTCTGTCGGAAGGCCGCCCCGGCCGTCCGGCGTCAATGCACGTCGGGGCCGCCTCTGTCACGCGCCGCGTTCCAGGCGGCGGCGAGATCCAGAAAATTCTTCACGATCGCCGTACCGTGCTGCGACCGGATGCTCTCGGGGTGGAACTGCACCCCATGCAGGGGCCGCTCGGCATGCTCCACGCCCATGATCAGGCCGTCGGCTTCGGCGGTGACCCGCAGGGTCTCCGGGCAGCTGGCGCGGTCGATGATCAGCGAATGGTAGCGCGTCGCCTCGAAGCTATCGTTGAGCCCGCGGAACAACCCGCTGGCGCCGTGCCGGATGGTCGAGACCTTGCCGTGGAGCGGCAGTGGTGCCCGGATCACGTCGCCGCCGAACGCCTGCCCGATCGCCTGCAAGCCGAGGCAGACCCCGAAGATCGGGATGTCTTCCGAGAGTTCGCGCACCACGTCGAGGCAGATGCCGGCCTCGTTCGGCGTGCAGGGGCCGGGCGAGAGCACGATCGCGTCCGGCGCCTTGGCGCGGATGTCAGCCACCGTCAGCGCATCGTTGCGGGCAACCTCGATGGCGCCGCAGAGCGGGCCGATCAGGTGGACGAGATTCCAGGTGAAGGAATCGTAGTTGTCGATGACGAGGACGTTGGGCATCGCGGCGGCACGCTCGGGCATGAGGGCGATGTGACGGCTCGGGGCGGAACGGTCAACCGTGTGCGACGCGCGGGGCATCGTTCCAACCCAGAGACCTCATCCTGAGGTGCCCGCGTCGGCGGGCCTCGAAGGCGGGCTCCAGGGATCGCGGTGCCGGCTGAAGGGCTCCTTCGAGGCCTCCGCTGCGCTTCGGCAACTCGGGATGAGGTCGTGTTTGGAAGAGCCCCGAGCGCAGCCTCCTACTGCCCGCGCTTGGCCTGCGCGGCGAACCGCACCGCCTCTTCAGCCGCCCGGAACAGCGCCTTGGCCTTGTTGACGCATTCCTGCTGCTCGGAGGCCGGGTCGGAATCGTAGACGATACCGGCGCCGGCCTGGACGTGCATCCGGCCGTCCTTCACCAGAGCGGTGCGCAGGACGATGCAGGTGTCCATCTCGCCGCGGGCGCCGAAATAGCCGATGCAGCCGGCGTAGGGCCCGCGCTTCTCGTGCTCCAGCTCGTCGATGATCTCCATGGCCCGCACCTTCGGGGCGCCCGAGACCGTGCCGGCCGGGAACCCAGCCGCCAGGGCGTCCAGGGGGTCGTGGCGCGGGTCGAGGTCGCCCTCGACGTTCGACACGATGTGCATCACCTGGCTGTAGCGCTCGATGAAGAACGAGTCGGTCACCCGCACGGTGCCGATCTTGGAGACCCGGCCAGCATCGTTGCGGCCGAGATCGAGGAGCATCAGATGCTCGGCGCATTCCTTCGGATCGGCGAGCAGCTCGGCAGCCAGCGCGACGTCCTCGGCCGGGGTCGCGCCACGGCGGCGGGTTCCGGCGATCGGCCGCACCGTGACGGTGCCTTCGCGAACCCGCACCAGGATCTCCGGCGACGAGCAGACGATCTGAAAGGCCTCGAAATCGAGGTAGCACAGGAACGGCGCCGGGTTCGTGCGCCGCAGCGACCGATACAAGCTGAAGGCCGGCAGCGTGAACGGCGCCGAGAAGCGCTGGGACAGCACCACCTGGAACACGTCACCCGCGACGATGTACTCCTTGGCCTGCGCCACCATGGCGGCGAAGGCTTCAGGCGTCGTGTTCGAGACCGGCTCGGGGTGCGCCACCGTCGAGAGGTCCACCCGGGCGTCCACCGGCAACGGTCCTTCGAGGGCTTCCGCCACTCGGTCCATACGCAGAAGCGCGGCCTCGTAGGCGGCGCGGGCGGTGACGCCGGGCGCCGGGCGCACGGGTGAGATGACGGTGATCTGGTCGCGGATCGCGTCGAACACCACCATCACGCGCGGGCGGATCAGGATCGCGTCCGGCAGGCCCAGGGGATCGGGGTTCGGCTCGGGCAGCCGCTCCATGGCCCGGACCATGTCGTAGCCGAGATAGCCGAACAGGCCGGCGGCCATCGGGGGCAGGTCCTGGCCGTCGCTCTCGCCGATGGCGCTCTCGGCGATCAAGGCGCGGAGGCTGTCGAGCGGCGCCCGGTCGTCCGGCTGGAAGGCGTCGAGATCGGTGCCGCGGGCGATGGCGGGGGCGCCGTCGCGGCAGCGCCAGATCAGGTCCGGATCGAGCCCGATCATCGAGTAGCGGCCGCGCACCGCGCCGCCCTCCACCGATTCGAGCAAGAAGGCCGGCCCGGCATGCCGGGCGCGCAGCTTGAGGAACGCCGCCACCGGCGTCTCCAGGTCGGCCACCAAGCTCAGTTCGACGAGGCTCGGTTGCCCGGCCTCGTAGCGTCCGGCAAACGCCGCGTAGTCAGGCGCCTCGGCCATGGCCGTCAATACTCTCCGCCGATGGCGCGGCGCAGGGCCGTCTGGTCGATCTTCACGCCGGCGTTCTTCTGGACCTCCGAGATGTACTGGGACAGCACGTCGTCGGCCAGCGCGGCCTGGAAGTTCTTGGTGATGGTCTTGTCGGCCTGGGTGTCGACCACGAAGGCCGGCATCGTCGCGCTGGTAACCTTGAACACCGCCCGCGAATCGCCCGCCGCCGCGGTTCCGGCTTTGCCGACCGCGGTCGCGAAGATCAGGTTCACGTCGTCGGCGGTGAGCATGTCCTTCGCCTGGTTGCGGGACAGGTCCTGCGCCTCCTGGGTGTTGACGCCGGCCTCCTGGGCGACCGCCTCGATGGTCGCGCCACCGTTGAGCTTCTCCACCAGCTCGCGGCCTTTGGCCTGAAGCCGCTTGGCGATCTCGGTGGCGGTCCAGCCGGCCTTCACGCCGTCCCGGACCTCGTCGAGGGGCTTGTCGTGGGCGGCGTCGATGCCGGTTACGTCGTACCAGACATAGCCGCCGGACTTGGTGCGCAACGGCTCGTTGTCGCCGCCGATCTCGGCGCGGAACAGGGCCGGCAGCGTGGTGTCCGGGTCGGGGATGTCGGCGACGCGCTGCCCGTCGGGGGCTTTGCCCTGGGGATCCACCGCCTTGACGGTCACGAGCTTGAGCCCGCGCTCGGAGGCGATGTCGGCCAGAGGCTTGGCGCCGGCGCGCTGGTCCTCGATGGCGTCGCGGGTGGTCTCCATGGCGTCGCGGGCACGGGTGAGCGCGAGGCTCTTGCGGATCTCGCCCTCGACCGCCTCGAACGGCTTGACGGTGCCGGGCTCGATCTTGGTCACGCGCAGCAGCACCGTGCCGAACCGGCCCTGGACCGGCTGGCTGACGCCGCCCTCGGGCAACGCGAAGGCGGCATCGGCCACGACCTTGTCGAACAACTCGGCCTTGGTCAGCGTGCCCAGCGTCAGGTCGGTGCCGCCGGTGCTGCGCTCTTCGGCGACGGCTTCAAACGTCTTCGAGCCGTCCTCGATCGCCTTGCGGGCGGCTTCCGCGGAAGCCGCGTCCGGGAACACGACCTGCTGGATCGTGCGCTTTTCCGGGCTGCCGTAGCGGCCCTTGTTCAGCTCGTAGGCGGCCTTGGCATCCGCGTCGGTGATCGCATCCGGCTTGGCCATCGCCTCCGGATCGACCACCAGCAGGGTGGCGGCGCGGAATTCCGGCGCCCGGAAGCCCGACTTGTTGGCCTCGTACCAGGTCTTCAGCTCGTCCTCGGTCGGGTCGGGGATCTGCCCGGCTACGGAGGGCGTCAGCATCAGGTAGGCGGCCGAGCGGCGCTCGGTGGAGTAGCGGTGGACCGCCTCGCGCATCGCCGCCGGCACGTGCAGGTCGGACGACACCGCCTCGGCCAGTTGCAGCCGGGCGATCACGGCGCGCTGCTCGCGCACGAATAGGCCCTCGTTCAGGCCGGCCCGCTGCAAGGTCTGGTAGAACAGCTGCGGCTCGAACTGGCCCTGGGCGTTCTGAAAGCTTTTTTCGTCGTGGATCGCCCGGATCACCGAGGCGTCCGGCACGCCGAGGCCGAGATCATGCGTCTTCTGGTCGAGGGCCGCCTCGGTGATCAGCTGCGACATCACCTGCCGGTCCAGGCCGAGCATCCGCGCCTGATCGGGGGTGAGCGCGCGCTTCAGCTGCACCTGATAGCGCTGCAGCTGATTCTGATAGGCCTGGCGCACCTGCTCGCCGGTGATCGGCGTGCTGCCCACGGTCGCGACGTTGTTGCTGGAGCCGCCGCGGAAGAACTCTTCCACGCCGAAGATGCCCACGCCCGCGATCAGCAGCGCGAAGATGATCGTCAAGACGATCTTGCCGAGCCAATGCTGGCTGGCGTTGCGGATGCCCTGAAGCATGATCTGTGATCGGATACCTTCGGCACCCGACCCGTCGCCGGGCCGATGCCATCCCTGAAAGGCGACCGCGATAGACCATTCGCGCCCGCAGGCAAAGGCTCAGCCTTTCGGACGGTTTGCGCGCCCAAGCTCGCTCTGGTAGGCCGCGCCGACCCCGGAAAACCGAGGCGAAGTGAGGGATAGGGATGACGCAGACGGGGCGGAAGCCGCTGGTCGCCGGCAACTGGAAGATGAACGGAACGCGGGCATCGATCCACGTGGTCGAGGCGATCCGCGACGGTCTCACGCCGGAGCTCGCCGCCCGCGTCGACGTGCTGATCTGCCCGCCCGCGACCTTGATCGGGTCCTGCGTGGCGGCCACCGCCGGGTCGCCGATCGCCATCGGCGGCCAGAACCTCCACGCCCGCCCGAGCGGCGCCTTCACCGGCTCGATCTCGGCCGAGATGCTGGCCGACCTCGGCGCCAAATACGTGATCGTCGGCCATTCCGAGCGCCGGGCCTACCACCACGAGACCGATGACGGCGTCCACGCCAAGGCGCTCGGCGCCCGCCGCGCCGGTCTGTGCGGCATCATCTGCGTCGGCGAGACCATCGAGGAGCGCGAGCAGGGCCGCGCCCTCGACATCGTTCGCGCCCAGCTCGCCATCGGCCTCCCGAAGGGCGCCAAAGCGGCCGACACGGTGATCGCCTACGAGCCGGTCTGGGCGATCGGCTCCGGCCGCACCCCGACGCCGCGCGACATCGCCGAGGTCCACGCATCCTTACGGGAGATGCTCGACAAGCTCGTCGGCGACGAGGCCCACCGGATCCGCATCCTCTATGGCGGCTCGGTGAAGCCCAGCAACGCCCGCGAGCTGATGGCGGTGGAGAATGTCGACGGCGCCCTGGTCGGCGGCGCGAGCCTCGTGGCCGAGGATTTTCTGGGGATCTGCGCCGCTTACGCCTGAGGGTTTGAGCGCGGCCCTGGAATGACAGGGTGCTGTATCCGCGAGCGGCCACGGCGCCGGTCGAAGATTAGCTTCGAGCAGCCGCCCAATTCCAAAGACGGAGAATTGCCGGAGGGCGATTGCACCACGCATGAGGCTTCAGGGGTTCTCGGAGCTGTCACATGATCCTGCTTTAGAGTCGTGACGACATCCGACCCAGAAGCCTGCCATGACCATCGACTACGACCGCGCCGACCCCACGATGGTGGACATGATCCGCCGCGAGATCCTCGACAGCTACGACGAGGAGATGGAACTCGGATTCGAGGACGACCGCCTCGACAGCCTCGAAGGCGGAACCGAATCCGTCCAGGACCGCAGGCGCTACTTCCGCGAGCTCCTGCGCCTCCAGCACGAGCTGGTCCGGCTCCAGGACTGGGTGCAACACAGCAAGCTGCGCGTCGTCGTCCTGTTCGAGGGGCGCGATTCGGCCGGCAAGGGCGGCGTGATCAAGCGGATCACCCAGCGCCTCAACCCACGCGTCTGCCGCGTCGTGGCCCTGCCCGCGCCGAGCGAGCGCGAGCGCACGCAATGGTACTTCCAGCGCTACGTCACCCACCTGCCCGCCGGCGGCGAGATCGTGCTGTTCGACCGCTCTTGGTACAACCGCGCCGGCGTCGAGCGCGTCATGGGCTTCTGCTCCGAAGCCGACGTGGAGGAGTTCTTCCGGTCCGTGCCCGAGTTCGAGCGCATGCTCGTGCGCTCGGGCATCATCCTGTTGAAATACTGGTTCTCGATCACCGACGAGGAGCAGGCGCTGCGCTTCAACATGCGCATCACCGACCCGCTGAAGCAGTGGAAGCTCTCGCCGATGGATGTCGAATCCCGCCGCCGCTGGGAGGACTACACCCGCGCCAAGGAGGACATGCTGGCGCGCACCCACATCCCCGAGGCGCCCTGGTGGGTGGTCGAGGCCGTGGACAAGAAGCGCGCCCGACTCAACTGCATCAGCCACCTGCTCGAGCAGATCCCCTACCAGGACGTCGAGCATCCGCCGGTTCACCTGCCCGAGCGGGTGCGCCATGCCGATTACATCCGCACGCCGACCCCGCCGGAGATGCTCGTTCCCACGCGCTACTGAGCCGCGTTTGCGGCGCGTCAGAGCTTGAACGCCTGGCGCGCCATCAGCCGCCAGCGTCCGCCGTCGCGGTGCCAGACCTGCAATACGCCGATATGGACCGGGGATGTCTTGCCACCCGCGACGGTTTCGCCGGTGAAGACGTGGCGGACGATCGCGTCGTCGCCGATCACCGAGGTCGAGCGGTCCGACAGGGTGATGCTCGGGAACTTAGAACGGCCGCTGGTCAGGGCCTCGATGAACGCTGCCTTGTCCTGCACCACGCCGCTGGAATGGCCGTAGCTCAGGCCGTCGAGGGTCAGGGCGTCGAGGGCGGTGCCGTCCGCCGCGAGCAGCGCCTTGGTCAGGTTGTCGACCGCCGCCTCGACTTCGGTGCCCTGGGCGGACTCGCCCGGACCGGCAGCGACGGCGGCCCTCGCTGGCGTCAGGATCGGCGCGGCTGCAACGATGGCGAGCGCCGAACGGCGTGAGATGGTCATGGCGGGCCTCCCGGGCGGGGCGGCGCGTTTGGTGAGCCGCCCTTCCCTACCGACAGAGCACGGCGCGCAGCCGGGCGCGAGGGGTGCCGGGAACAGTGGGCGGCCGATCGTCAAGTTGGCGGTGGCCGGCGAGTGGTGTATGGCCGGCGCAGATTTGTGACCGGCGCACCAAGTCGAACGCTTGGCACCTGTCGCCGGGCGCCCGCCGCCGGACCGGCCTCTCGGGCCGGCGCGCGAAGCCGAACGAGATTCCGGAACACCGATGCAGACCGTCCTGATCGTCGTCCACCTCATCATCGTGCTGGCGCTGATCGGCGTCGTGCTGCTGCAGCGCTCCGAGGGTGGCCTCGGGCTCGGCGGTGGCGGCGGCGGTGGCGTCGCCGGCTTCATGACCGGCCGCGGCCAGGCCAACGCGCTGACCCGCGCCACGGCGATCCTGGCCGCCCTGTTCTTCGCCACCAGCATGCTGCTCGCCGTGCTGTCGCACCGCACCGCCGCACCGAAATCGATCCTCGATACCGGCGCGTCGACCCCCGCCGGCCAGCCGGCCAAGCAGCCCACCGGCGCCGATAACCTGCTCGACACCCTGCGCCAGCAGCAGGACCGGGCGCCCGCCACCGCCCCGGCCCAGCCCGCCGTGCCCGAGGCGCCGCAGTCGCGCTGACGATTCGCGAGTCGATGACGGGCGCGCATAGCTGATGCGGGCATCCAGGGTCTGCGCCGAACGCGCGTGACATCCGGGCCGGGGGGCCGCAAGAGGGCCGGCGGCGGGTGAGCGCGGAGACGACGAGTCGGCTCGGCTTTGGTCCGCCCTGGCAGGCCGTTCCCCGCGCCCGCCCGATCCCCAAACATTTCATCGCCGGCTAGCTTGCCGTTTGGCAAATGCCAGCACCTTCTTTATGGACCGAGGCCCATGACGCGGTACGTTTTCATCACCGGCGGCGTGGTTTCCTCTCTCGGTAAGGGACTCGCCTCTGCGGCGCTTGCCGCCGTGCTCCAGGCCCGGGGCTACCGGGTCCGGATGCGTAAGCTCGACCCCTACCTGAACGTCGACCCGGGCACGATGAGCCCGACCCAGCACGGCGAGGTCTTCGTCACCGACGACGGGGCCGAGACCGACCTGGATCTCGGCCATTACGAGCGCTTCACCGGCGTGCCGGCGAGCCGGGCCGACAACATCACCACCGGCCGGATCTACCAGGACATCATCGCCAAGGAGCGGCGGGGCGACTATCTCGGCGCCACGATCCAGGTGATCCCGCACGTCACCAACGCGATCAAGGACTTCGTCCTCGACGGCAACGACACGTTCGACTTCGTCCTCGTCGAGATCGGCGGCACGGTCGGCGACATCGAGGGGCTGCCGTTCTTCGAGGCGATCCGCCAGCTCGGCCAGGAGCTACCGCGCGGCAGCTGCGCTTACGTCCACCTGACGCTGCTGCCCTACATCCCGTCCGCCGGCGAATTGAAGACCAAGCCGACCCAGCACTCCGTGAAGGAGCTGCGCTCGATCGGCATCCAGCCCGACATCCTGCTCTGCCGCTGCGACCGCCCGATCCCCGTCGAGGAGCGGCGCAAGCTCGCCCTGTTCTGCAATGTCCGCGAGAGCGCGGTGATCGAGGCGCTCGACGTGGCCTCGATCTACGAGGTGCCGCTCTCCTACCGGAAGGCCGGGCTCGACCGCGAGGTGCTCGGCCATTTCGGGCTGGAGCACGGCGAGGAGCCGGATCTCGGCCGCTGGACCACCATCTCCGACCGGGTGCGCAACCCCGAGGGCGAGGTCTCCATCGCCATCGTGGGCAAGTACACGGGGCTGAAGGACGCCTACAAGTCGCTGACCGAGGCGCTGATCCACGGCGGCATCAGCCATCGGGTGAAGGTCAACCTCGAATGGATCGAGGCCGAGGTGTTCGAGCGCGAGGATCCCGCGCCGTTCCTCGAAGGCCTGAACGGCATCCTGGTACCCGGCGGCTTCGGCCAGCGTGGCGCCGAGGGCAAGATCCGCGCGGCCCGCTACGCCCGCGAGAAGCGCATCCCCTATCTCGGCATCTGCTTCGGCATGCAGATGGCGGTGATCGAGGCCGCGCGCTCGCTGGCCGGCGTGCCGGATGCCAACTCCACCGAGTTCGGCGAGACCTCCGAGCCGGTGGTCGGCCTGCTGACCGAGTGGCTGCGCGGCAACGAGTTGGAGCGCCGCGCCGCCGTCGGCGATCTCGGCGGCACGATGCGGCTCGGCGCCTACGACGCGCAGCTCGACCCCAATTCGAAGATCGCCCAGATCTATGGCTCGGAGCGGATCTCCGAGCGCCATCGCCACCGCTACGAGGTCAACATGGCCTATCGCGAGCGGCTGGAGGCCAAGGGCTTGCGCTTCTCCGGGCTCTCGCCGGACGGGCTCCTGCCCGAGACCGTGGAGCATGTCGGGCACCCGTGGTTCATCGGCGTGCAGTTCCACCCGGAACTGAAGTCGCGCCCGTTCGAGCCGCACCCGCTGTTCAAGGGTTTCGTCGGCGCGGCGATCGAGCAGAGCCGGTTAGTCTAAAACAACGAAGCCGCGGCTGCGCGCCGCTGCTCGCTCCCCGGGCCATAACCCTATATCGGTCGGATCGTGACCGAGATCCTGTTCTACCACATGCAGCGCCAGCCCCTGGAGAAGGTGCTGCCGAACCTCGTCGAGCGCTCGCTCGGCCGGGGCTGGCAAGCCGCGATCCAGGCGGCCTCCGAGGAGCGGCTTCAGGCCCTCGACGACCACCTCTGGACCTATTCCGACGAGAGCTTTTTGCCCCACGGCACCGACCGCGATCCCGATGCGGCCGGCCAGCCGGTGGTGCTGACGCTCCGCGACGTGAACCCCAACACCGCCTCGATCCGGTTCCTGGTCGAGGGTGCCGACCTGCCGCCCGATGCAGAGAGCTACGAGCGGATCTGCATCCTGTTCGACGGGACCGACCAGGATGCCCTGCTGCGCGCCCGCGAGCAGTGGCGCCAGGCCAAGGAGGCGGGTCATGCCGTCGCCTACTGGCAGCAGGACGATTCGGGCCGCTGGAACAAGAAGGCTTGACCGTGCTCCTCAGCAAGCGTCTCGCGCAGGCCGCGCTCGCCCTCACCCTCGCGGCGGCGCCGCTGCCGCTTTGGGCGCAGGATACTCACCATTCTGGTCCGCAAGCGGAGGCCAAGCCGGCACCGCGCGGTCCGGAGGGGCGGCGTCTCCCGCCGGATTCGACCACCCGGCAAAGCATCAAGCTTCCGGACGGACGGACGCTCGACTTCACCGCCACGGCCGGCAGCCTGCCGCTGGTCGACGAGGCCGGGAAGCTCCAGGCCGAGATCGCCTATGTCGCCTACACGATGGCCCCGGAGGCCGGCCGAGAGCGGCCCGTCACCTTCGCGGTCAATGGCGGCCCCGGCGCGGCCTCGGCCTACCTGAACATCGGCGCGATCGGACCCTGGCGGCTGCCCACCGGCGGCGACAGCATCAGCCCGTCGCAGCCCGTTGCGCTCACGCCCAACGACGGCACCTGGCTCGACTTCACCGACCTGGTCTTCATCGATCCCGTCGGCACCGGCTACAGCCGGGCCAGCGACGGCAACGGCAAGACCTATTGGAGCATCGACAGCGATGCCTCGACGCTGGCGGCGGTCATCGCCCGCTACCTGCGGGTCAACGAGCGGATGGCGAGCCCGAAATTCTATGTCGGCGAGAGCTATGGCGGCTTCCGTGGGCCGCTGATCACCGAGAAGCTGCAGGAAGAAATCGGGATCGGGCTCTCCGGGATGGTGCTTCTCTCGCCGGTGCTCGATTTCGGCTGGCTGGAGACGCCGCGGGCGAACCCGTGGGGCTACGTGCTGAAGCTGCCCTCCCTGGCCGCCGGCGCCCTGGAACGGGCCGGCACCGTCCCGACCCCAGCGCTGCTTAGCGAGGCCGAGGCCTACGCGGCGGGTCCCTATCTCGCCGACCTGCTCAAGGGCCCCGGCGATACCGCCGCCGTCGCGCGGATGACCGACAAGGTCGCGCCGCTCACCGGCCTCGACCCGGCTATCGTCCGCGCGCAGGCCGCAAGGCTCTCCACCCGCAGCGTCCAGCGGGAGGTCGACCGGGCGGAAGGCCGCGTCACCAGCGCGTACGACACCGGCATCACCGGCTGGGACCCGAACCCGGACGCCGCGCAGGCGAGCTTCGAGGATCCGCAGCTCACCGCGCTCCAGGCGCCGCTGACCAGTGCGATGCTCGATCTCTACGCGCGCACCCTGAAATGGACGGTGCCGAACCTGCGCTACGAGCTCCTGAGCAACGCGGTGAACCGCGGCTGGAGCTGGGGCTCCGGCCGGCAGGCTCCCGAGGTGCTCTCGAACCTGAAGGGCGTGCTGGCCCTCGACGGCCGGCTCCGCGTGCTGGTCGCCCACGGCTTCACCGATCTGGTGACACCCTACTACGCTTCGAAGCTGCTGCTGGCCCAGGTGCCGGCCTACGGCGCCGGGCGACTCAGTCTCGCGGTCTATCCCGGGGGGCACATGTTCTATTCGCGCTCGGATTCCCGGGCCGCGTTCAAGCGGGATGTCCAGAAGCTCTACCAGGATGCCCTGACGGCGCGCGATGCCGGCCCGACCCCCGCGGCCGGAGCCCCGGCCGAACGCCTCAAGGACACGCCCTGACTCCGAGACAGTCCGAGCAGAACGGGTCTTGAGCCCTGGTCGCGACGTTCAGTGCGGAGGCTGGCACGTGTGGCCGCTGAACCCTGAACCGGAAGCACACCCCTTCATGCGCCGCCCCGACAGAAGGGCGCCTGGCGACCGATCGACGACAGAGGCCCGCTGACCAGTATCGTGATCGATATCTTGGCTGCGCTGGGCCTGGTCGCCCCCCGTTGCGACGGGACAAGCTCCACGCCGGCGAGGAACACGATGCCGAGCCTCACGGGCAGCGGTGGCGCGCTCGTGGAAACGTATCCCGCATCGTCCGGATGAGCATCGACGGCGACGAGAAGCCCGGCCGCGACCGCGCTGGCTCCTGAATCCCTCGGCACGCTCGGGAAGAGGGCACGCAAGCTCGATTCGACCGCGTCCACCCGATTTCGGTACACCGGCTCGACATCTGCGACGCGTCCACGCGATGCGGCACAGGTCTCAACGCCTTCGATCAGGCCGGATGACTCTCTCGGCCGCTCGTCGCATCAAACCGCGCCTACGTTTAACTTGTATCTACTTGAGCGGTGAGGGCTACTATATACCATTCGGCACCCAAACAGCAGTTCAGATCGTAATACGTCGGAAATTTTTACACAATTCTCACACGATTTTCGATGAGGCACGCGCACACAGCTGTTGTTATCCGTATTGAAGATCAGCCCACAAGCCGTGTAGGAGTTCGACACCCAACTCAGCGTAAGTCACGGTCCGAAAGGGTGAGCTGACGTGGTTGATCAATCCCAAAGTATTCGCTCTCCGAGCTATGAAAAGCCTTGGCTGAGCGCGGAGCATGATAAGCGTTACTGGTATCATTCCATGTCATTCCCCGACGGCGAGGCCGTGCGAGGAAGCTGGACGATCGAAAATTTTGATCAGTATATTGGCGGATATGATTTAAACGGGAAAACTGTTCTTGATGTCGGTACTGCTTCCGGCTTCCTCGCGTTCAACGCCGAGCGATCCGGTGCTGTTGTAACTGGCTTTGATGCTGCGACGACTCATGAATTCCGGCATTTCCCGTTCGCATCGTCTTTGTCGTACAAAGACATCATAACCTCACGAGACGTATGGGAGCGCAAAAACCTTATTCCGATCAAGAATTCTTGGTGGTATGCTTGGCAAAAATTCAATAGTCAGTCCAAATGCGTCTATGCGCCGATGGCTGAGCTGTACGAGTGGCCGGAGCAGATGTTCGATGTCGTGATGGCTGGCGCTATCGTCGAGCACCTGTCAGATCCCGTCTACGCCATTGGTGCCTGGGCTCGGCTCGCCAAGGAAGCGGTCCTGATCCCGTTCACCAACGTTCTACCGCTGGATGATCTGGTCATCCACCCGATCACGAATCTCGACAATCCGAATATCTTCTACGTGTGGTGGCACCTCTCGCGCGGTCTTTACACGAAAATATTCGACAATCTCGGCTTCGATATAGCGTTCACGCAGGCGCATGCACTCCATAACGACGATGCATCCGGCCCCCAGCTCGCCACCCGACCCTCGATCATAGCCACGCGCCGCCGCTAAGCCCTGCGGGATTCGAGACGCGGTGGGGGGACTGCAATGGATAAGAAACCGCTCGCCGTCGTAACGATGGCCTACAACGAGACGGTCCTTCTGCCGGTCTGGCTGAGACATTACGAGCGTCAAGTTGGGTTGGAGCATTGCTACGTCATCGACCACGGGTCCGATGACGGTTCGACCCGGAACATCGGTGCGAATGTCATACGCCTGCCACGCACGCCCATGGACGAAGATGCCCGTGCGACGACCGTGCGGGATTTCTGCTCAGCGTTATTCCTGGGATACAAGCGTGTGCTCTACACGGATGCGGACGAGTTGGTTGTTCCGGATCCAGGCGTATCCCCGTCGCTAAATTATTGTGCCGCTACGCAGAACCTGCCTCACGTTCTGACCTTGTTCGGGGTCGACGTCGTACACGTCGCTGAAGAGAAGCATATCGACCTCAGCCGACCCATTTCACATCAGCGTCAATTTGCACGTCCCATATCCACGCTCTGTAAACCGACCCTGATAGCGGGGCGAACGGATTGGATGCATGGGTTTCATTGCATAACTGGCGATCATCGTCCGAATTTCGGTGACATTTTTTTATTTCATGTTGCGCATTGTGATATCGACATCCTTTACGAACGACAGAAAAAGAGAAACGCGGCCGCGCCGATCGGGATACCGCATTCCCATCACACCATAACACCGGATGTGTTTGCCGATCATATGCGCTCCGAGGTGGCGCTCCTTCCGCGACGCGATGTTCAGATGCGACGGGGCGAGCCGCATTTTGAGAACACCAAGCTGAGATTCTCGGACGCCATCGAACGGAAAGATTGGTCCGTGGAGCCCGATCTCTGGCGCATCCCGGCACGCTTTGCCGGCGCTTTCTGAATTCGAGCTTGGCACCCCGGCACAGGCTCACATGGCGACACGGCCGGTCTTCGAGCAGGGTTTACGCCGGCTCGCCGCAAACCGCCCCGGCGGTCACGGACGGTCCGATGAAAGCGTATCCGCGACCGGCGCTTTATCGTTCGGCAGGCGGACACGCATCTCTCACGTCGGATGCGCGGGTGTTCGGCGCAATGAAGTCCGCCCCGCGCCGGCGCGTGCGGTGGCCGTCTGCCGGGCGGACGCGGCTACGTGATGGGCTCCCCTGTTCGATCCTGCATCGTCAGGACCGCGGCAAGGGAGATCGCCGAGAGCAAGGCGACGTAGAGACCCGGCCCCGTCGTGAATTTCAGGTGATGAACGATCCAGGTAGCCGCCATCGGGGCCGTCCCGCCGACCAGCGCCATGGAGGCGTTGAAGCTGATCGCCAGCGCCGTGCAGCGTGTGCGGTGCCGGAACATCTCCACGAACGCGATCGGGATCACCGAGGCATATCCGGCGACCAACACCGCGAAGATGATCTGGCACACGACGATCAGGACGACCTGTCCGCCGGCCATAAGCGCGAACAGGGGCCATGACAGGAGGGTGAGGCCTGCCCCGGTCAGGATCAGAACCCGCTTGCGTCCGATGCGGTCCGAGAGGGCACCCGCGATCGGAATGCAGACGGCCTGCGTGACCATCGCGAGCGTGTTGATCAGGAACGCGGTGTGCTGCGGAATGCCCACTACGGTGTGCAGGTAGGTCACGAGGTAGACGAACACGACATAGAAGGCGCAGGCGATGCCGAGATTCATGGCGAACGCGCGCGCCATGGCCGGTCCGTCGATCGCGATCGCCGCGCGCAACGGTGACCGATGATCCGCCAAGGCGGGATCGGATCCGAGCGCCTCGTCGATGTGCCGGTCGTCCATGTGCCGCCGCAGCACGACGATGAAGGCGCCCAGAGCAATCCCGGCGAGGAACGGCAGGCGCCAGCCCCAGGCGTCAACCTCCTCGGGTGTGAGCAGGCCGGTGACGAGAGCACCGGCGATCGATCCGAGCAGGATCCCGCCGGCCGCGCCAATGCAGGCGAGGCTGCCGGTCAGGCCGCGGCGGCCCGGCTCGGCGGTCTCGGACAGGAAGACCGCCGATGAGGTGTATTCACCGCCCACCGAGAGGCCTTGCCCGAGCCGCAGCAGTACCAGCAGGATTGGAGCGAGCAGTCCCGCGGAGGCGTGGGTGGGCAGGCACCCCATCGCGAAGGTCGAAACCGTCATCAATCCCGCCGAAAACAGGAGAGCCGACCTGCGACCGTAGCGATCCCCGATATGGTCGAACACGACGCCCCCAATCGGGCGCATGAAGAACGCCGCGGCGAAGACCGCGAAGGCCGAGAGCAGCGATGTCGCCGGGCTGTCCGACGGGAAGAAGTTCCGGCCGATGACGGCGCTGAAATAGCCGTAGGTCGCGAAGTCGTACCATTCGAGCATGTTGCCGATGGCACCGGCGATGACGGATCGACTTCGTAGCGACGGAGCCGGCGCCACGCTCATCTCGGCGCCCATGCGGCCGGCCACGGGAGACGGCGCACCGCCAAGAGGGGCGAGTTTCATGAACGGATAGCCTGTCGCCTATATCAGTCATGAAGGCTATATAAAGAGACAAAATTCGGCAATAGGATTGATTAGGCGTGAGAGTCACCTGCCAATAAATTGAATATGTATGGACTACGATCTGTAAGGTCCACTGTGGCTCGGCGGCGGCTCGCTCGCGGGGGGACAACCAGCGTCCAGGCGTTCCCGGCTCGCGGCGCCAGAGCGTTCCCAGGAGACCCGGCAGATCACACGCGCAACGCCTGATGCTTCGTCACGCTCGCTGAGCGGCCGCCTAACTGGTCTTCTGCCTGGAAACCTCCCTCGGCAGACGTCCTGCGGGCCTTGGGCGCTCCACTCAAAAGCCGGCAATGAACTTCGGGGGGATGCTCAGGCCACGTCGTCGAATGCCAGAGCCTCGGCCGGATAATCGATCATCATGCGGCGCTGCGCGTCGGTGTTCTGCCACTCGCCGACCTTGATGTAGCGCTCTTCGAGGTCGCGGACCTCGATCACCTTGTCGATGGTCGGGATCCCTCGAAAGATCTGCGGCCAATTGGACGCGAAGTAGAACACCTGCTCGACCCGCTCGGACAGGTGGCAGATCCCCGGACCGAAGGTCCCGAGGCCGAACACGAGGTAGCGACCGTTCACCAGCGCCGCGACGTCGGCGATCAGGGATTCGCTCTGCGTCTCCACCGGCAGGCCGAGGCGGCTTGCATAGGCCTCGACCTCGGCGATCACCGGGTTCAGCCGGTTCTCGAAGACCAATTTTACCGAGCGGATCCGGCCCTCGCCGAGCAGCCGGTCGATGACCATGCGGTAGAAGGCGAAGGGCGGCTGCGGATAGTGAGGGTCGACCCAAGTACTGAAGATGTCGCCCGAGCGGATATGGATCAGGAGCTGGTCGTCGGGCTTGGCCGGGAACGTCGCCGGAAGGCCGTTGAACAGGGGGCGGATCATGCCCTGGATGATCGCCCGCGAATCCGGCGGCTCGTCGAGGCTCACCTGCCGCTGGAACTGCGTCGGATCGAAGAACAGGCCCGACAGGAAATAGCCGTCCGTCGGAAGCGGCTCGTCCGGTGGCAGGAAGGTGACGCCGTCGCGAGTGAGCCGCTCGGTCAGGAAGATGACTTTGCTGCGGTCGAATTTTGGGACCGCCACGTATTTCAGGTTCAGCGCCTTCGCGACCGAGAGCGCAATGATGTACTGGATCAGGCAATTGCCGAACGCGCCGTTCTGGAACGTCGACACGCCCACGAGCGCTCGGCTCGTGCGTCCGGGGCTGCTCTCCAGGCTGTAGGAAGTGAAGGCATTAGCGCCGGGCTTCTCGTTCAGGAGCGTCACGTCGAGATTCAGCATCGCCCGCAAGGCGATCAGGTCGAAGGCGGCCTCCTCGCACCGGATCTGGATCGCGGCATCCGTTATCGATGTCGGCACCGCGACGCGCACGAACCGCGTCCAGGCGCGCTCGTCGGCTTCGATGACGACCGTGATGGTGCCCGCCTCGACTTGGTGGGATGCGATGCCGGGCGCGGACCAGGACGCGCCGTCCTGCGAGAACAGGATCGGGCCGCGGTCTATGGCCGAACCGCCCTCCCCGCCCGCGGCCAGGACGACGGACTGGACCGGGAAGCGGCCGCCCAGATCGATCTCCAGCCAGGTCGTGTCCGCGTCCACGACGGTCTGCAGGACACGGCCGGCGGCGAGATCGACGAGGGCGGGGTTCGGGGCGTCTGCCGGGGCCATCGTGTCTCCGAAGCGGTCTGGACCGATCGCGCCGAGGACGCGGCCGGACGGCGCGCCCGGCGGTGCCCGCTTCGAGACCGGCCCGTCAAGCCCGCCAGCGCGCAACGAGCCCGGGATCGCGTCCGGGACCGAACTCACGATGCTCCCGCGGCGCGGGCCGTCGGCCCAGGACCGACGCGTCAACCCTTCGTCGTCTTCAAGAACAGGATGTCGATGTCGCGCTGCGGGACGTAGTCCTTCACGACGATCTCGAAGGTGGTCGGGCCGATCTTCTTCGCTGTGCCGCCGCAGTACGAGACCAGGGTCGCCGGATCGCCCTTGTCGACAACCAGCTTGAACAGGCCGATCGGCCCGACCCCGTTGTTCCCGGGCGTGATCACGTACGACAGGGACTGCTCGTAGGCCTGGAACGCCCGGCTGCCGTCGGCACTCGCTCGCCGGTACAGGGCCTGGGCCGCCCGCTCGAAGGCTGGGTCGGTGCAGTACCGGGTCGCGTAGTGCGCCTTTTGTAACGGGTCGAGGTTCGGCGCGCCGTAGGACAGGCTCGAGAGACCACCGAGGCTCGGCACGTAGCTCTGATGGACCGCGATCTCCCGGCCGGTCGGGAAGACCTGCCGGCGCCAGAACTTCGACTTCAGCGTCCAGAGCGGGGCATCCGTGATCGTCCCGTCCTTGTGCTCCTGCCGCTCGAGGATGCCGGCCGCGATGAGGTCGCGGCGCTGCCTCTCCCCGAGCCGGCGCAGCGCGACCTCCGTCGCCTCGACGGTCGGAACCAGCGGAATCCCCAGCGTCCTCAGCCGATCGGTGATCGCGACGGGGGGGGTGTCGCTCCGCATCAGGATAGCGTGCTGCTCGACCTGCCAGTCGACGGGCCGGCCGTCGACCGCGGTCTCGAACTTGAGGAAGTTGTCCTTCGCCGGATCGGGAATCGAGACCAGCGTCGTGGAATCACCGGCGATGTCGGGCATCGGAAACGCGAGCGTGGTCTCGATGTCGGCATCGGTCAGGTTGCGGAACCGATAGTCGATCCGCACGGCCTTCTCCGAGAGGTACAGGTCCTCCGCCGCGAGGGCGATCCCGTCGGTCTTCTCCAGAACGAGACCGCCGGCCGCGAGCGCGACGCTGCCGTCGTCGGCCCGGACCGGGAAAGACGCCGCCGCCAGGATGGCGAAGGCCAGCGACACACTACGCATCGACATCACGCTCGAAGAGTTGAGAATCAGCGGCCTGCCCCACCGGGGCCGTCCGCATCGGCCGTTACACGCAGGCGGTCGCGATGGCCAAGCCTCGGAGGCGGAGGCGGCGGGACCTTGGCGTCCATCGCCCGAAAGCGTTCGAACCGTCACGGCAACTGCCCGACCCGCATATTCACGCCGTGCCCAAAAGAGTCGGAAACGATTCCGCCGCGCCTCCGTTGTGCGAGAGCTGTCATGCGTCTACAACGATGGCGTGACGGTGCCCCGGCGACGGGGTGAAAAGGGAATGCGGTGAGGGGTGTGAGCCCCGAATCCGCGGCTGCCCCCGCAACTGTGAGCGGCGAGCGCCTGCCAGGAAGCCACCGGAGTGATCCGGGAAGGCGGCAGGCGCGCCGAGCCGCGAGCCAGGAGACCTGCCGTCGCGATGAGATCCCGCAATGCCGCCGGTGGGGCGGCTGGAGACATGTTGATGACCACCTCGACCCTCGCCCCCGTCGCCACCGGCACCCGCGCCGGCGAGCGCCCGGTTGCCGTCGCGCTTGCGGCCTTCCTGGGCCTGGGCCTGCTGTTCATGGCGGGCTTCTCGCCGGCGATCGCGCTGCACAACGCCGCGCACGATTTCCGGCACACCCAGAACTTCCCCTGTCACTGACGCCCCTGGCGCAGGGATGATCATCCGGCTTCTGTCGGCGGCCCTAGCCGCCGGCTTCCTCGCGGCCGTCGTCGTGACGGGCCTCGAGTTGACGCTGACCTCGCCGCTGATCGTTGCGGCCGAGCGCTACGAGACCCACCAGACACATCAGGCCCAGCGCGGTCTCCCGATCGTGCTGGCGCATGCCGGGCACGATCATGCCGCGCCGGATTCCGCGCCCGAGTGGCAGCCCGGCGAGGGCCTGCCCCGCATGGCCTTCACAGCCCTGGCGACGCTCGTGGGCGCCGTCGGCTACGCCTTGCTCCTGGGCGCAGCGATCCTGGCCTGCGGGCGCGAGCCGACCCGGCAGGTCGGCGTCGCCTTCGCGATCGCGGGCTTCGCCAGCGTCGCCCTGGCTCCGGGCCTGGGTTTGCCGCCGGAACTGCCGGGCAGCGAAGCGGCACCGCTTGCGACCCGACAGGCTTGGTGGGTGATGACCGCCGCCGCCACCGGCATGGGCCTGTACCTGATCACGATCCGGCGCTCGTTGATCGCGATCCTGGGTGGGCTGGTGCTGATCGTGGCGCCGCACGTGGCCGGCGCCCCGCAGGCGCCGGAGGCGGCCTCCGAGCTGCCCGCGGCGCTCGCGGCGCAGTTCGCGGCGCGGTCCCTGGCGATCAGCTTCGTCTTCTGGATGCTGATCGGCCTCGGCTTCGGCTGGGCCTGGCAGGCCTTCGCCCGGGGCACGGCGCGCGGGACGGTCCATGCCTGAGACCGTGCTGTACGTCTGCACGACCTGCCGCCGCCCGGGCGACGATCCGGACGGCCCCCGGGCCGGTGCGCGCCTGCTGGACGCCCTGCGCGCGGGTAATGCGGCCCCGGATCTGCGGATCGAAGGGGTCGAGTGCCTGTCGGTGTGCAAGCGGCCCTGCTCGGTGGCGGTCGCCTCCGCGAACCGCTGGACCTACGTCTACGGTGACATGGACCCGGTCGAGTCCGCCGCGATTATCCTGGACGGCCTTGCGGCCTACGCGGCGACCCAGGACGGCATCGTGCCGTGGCGGGAGCGGCCCGCCGCCTTCAAGACCGGTGTGATCGCCCGGATCCCGCCCTTTCCCGATCCCCGCCCGCTTCCGGCCGGCACCTTGGAGGCTGCGGAATGACCATCGTGACCAAGATCCCCTGCACCATCGTCACCGGCTTCCTCGGCGCGGGGAAGACGACGCTGGTCCGCCACATCGTCGAGAACGCCAAGGGCCGCCGCCTGGCGATCCTGGTCAACGAGTTCGGCGATGTCGGCTTCGACAAGTCGTTCCTGGCCGCCTGCGGCGTCGAGGGCTGCACCGAGGAGTCCATCGTCGAGCTGCCGAACGGCTGCATCTGCTGCACCGTGGCCGACGATTTCGTCCCGGCGCTGGAGACGCTGCTCGGCCGCGCCGAGCCGCCGGAGCACATCCTGATCGAGACTTCCGGCCTCGCTTTGCCGAAACCGCTGGTCCAGGCGTTCCAGTGGCCGGCGATCCGCTCGCGGGTCACCGTGGACGGGGTCGTGGCCGTGGTGGATGGGCCGGCCGTGGCCGCGGGCGCCTTCGCCGAGGATCCCGAGGCTTTGGCCGCCCAGCGCGCCGCCGATACGGCTGTCGATCACGACAATCCGCTGGAAGAGGTGTTCGAGGACCAGCTCCTCTGCGCCGACCTTGTGGCGCTCAACAAGTCCGACCTGCTCGATGCCGAGACCCGGGCGCGGGTGCGCGCCGAGGTCGAGGGGCATCTGCCCCGGGCCGTGAAGGTGGTCGAGACTGCGAACGGCGCGATCGATCCGCTGGTTCTGCTCGGGCTCGGGGCCGCGGCCGAGGACGATCTGGACGCGCGTCCCTCGCATCACGGCGACGGCGAGGACCACGACCACGACGATTTCGAGACCGTCGCCCTGCCGGTCCGCCCGGCGGTGACGGCCGGCGACCTCGCGGCCCGGGTCGAGAAGGCCGCCGAGGCCGCGGGCGTGCTACGGATCAAGGGCTTCGCCGAGGTGGAGGGCAAGGCCATGCGCCTCGTGGTGCAGGGCGTCGGCCGGCGCGTCGCCCACCATTTCGACCGGCCCTGGCGGGCGGGCGAGAACCGGGACGGGCGCCTCGTCGTGATCGGCCTGAAGGGGTTCGACCAGGACGCCGTAGCCGCGGCGCTGGCGGGATGAAGTCGGTCGCGCGTGTTTTCGCCTCGGTGAGACGTTCCGCGCGCGCCCGCTCCGGCGCAGCCTAGGAGGCGCGCCATGCATCTCGTCCGCATCGATACGGTCTCCCTCGACGAGGGCGAGGCCGCCGTGGATCTCGGGCAGGAGCCCGGCGATCTCGTCGTGCTCTCGTTCACCGACAGCGACCTCGCGGGCATCGGGCAGGCCCAGGCCGCAGAGCCGGGGCTGCCGAGTCTGAGGCTCGCCAAGCTCGCCAAGCTCCGGCACCCGATGTCGGTCGATCTCTATGTCGAGCGCGTGGTGGCTCGCGCGAAGCTCGTGGTGATCCGCTGCCTCGGCGGCCTGGATTACTGGCGCTACGGGATCGAGCGCTGTGCTGCCGCGGCGCGGGCGCACGGGGTCGTTCTGGCGGTGCTGCCGGGCGATGACCGGCCGGACCCGCGGCTGGCCGGCTTCTCCACCGACCCGGATTTCGCACAGCAGCTCGATGCGTATTTCCGCGCCGGCGGCCCGGAGAATCTGCGGCGGATGCTGCGGCTGCTCGCCGCCCGGATCGGCGCGGGTGGAACCGTCGAGCCGCCGCAGCCGCTGCCGCGGGGCTTTCCGTGGTGTCCCGGTTGCGGCGTGCTTGCGCTGGATACGGCGATCCAAGCCGCCGAGACGGCGGTGCCGCTCTCAGACCCGCGCGTCACCGCCACCCCGCTTGCCCTGCTCCTGGTCTACCGCTCCGCGGTGCTCGGCGGCGATACCGCGCCGTTCGTCGCCCTTGCTGCGGCTCTGCGCGCCCGCGGCATCGGCGTGCTGCCGATGGCGGTGTCGAGCCTCAAGGAGCCGGAGGCTGCCAGGGCCGTCGCCGAGGCCGTGCGGGCGCGAAAGCCGGATCTCGTGATCGCCGCCACCGCCTTCTCGGCGCGGGAGGACGGGATCGATTTCGTCCTCGACGGCGCGGATTGTCCGGTGCTCCAGGCCTTCACGGTCGGCGCCCCCCGGGCGGCCTGGGAGGCCTCGGCCCGGGGCCTCGGAGCGGCCGACCTCGCCATGCAGATCGCCCTGCCGGAATTCGACGGCCGGCTCTCTGGCTTCCCGATCTCGTTCAAGGAAGAGGCCCCGGAGGTCGCCGGCTTCGCCGAGCGCCGGGCCGTCCCCTATCCCGACGGCATCAAAGCCCTGGCCGAGCGGGCGGCGGGCTGGCTGCGTCTGGCCGCCCTCCCCCGGGCCGAGCGGCGGGTGGCCGTCGTCCTGTCCGATTATCCCGCCCGCGGCGGCCGGGCCGGCTTCGCGGTCGGCCTCGACACGCCCGAGAGCGCCCGCGCGATTTTTTCCGATCTTGCCGCGTCGGGTTACGCGACCGGCCTGCTGCCCGAACCGGCCGTGCTGATGCCGGCGCTCACCGAGGGCGAGGCGGGGTTCGCGGTACCGCTGGCGGATTATATGGCTTGGCTCGCCGGATTGCCGGCGGGCGCCCGCGATGCGCTTACCGATTCATGGGGTGACCCGGCCGCCGACCCGACCTGCCGCAACGGCATGTTCCGGTTTCGGATGGCCACGGCCGATGCCGCGCCCCCTCCGCTCTCTGCGGACGCCCGAATTCACACATCCCCGGATGAGGCGCGGGTCCCCTCTCCCGTGCGGGAGAGGGACAGGGTGAGGGATGCGACGTCTCCGGAAAGACCTGGTCCCTCACCCCAACCCTCTCCCGAACGGGAGAGGGGGAATGTCGCGTTACCAGCGGGCCGAGGTGTGAACGCCGAAGCTGTTGCGGCTGGTGCGGGTAAACTCACCCTCTTCCTCCAACCGGACCGCGGTCGCGATCCCGACCGCAAGACCAGCTACCACGACCCGGAGCGCGTCCCGACCCACGCCTACCTGGCGTTCCACCTCGGGCTGCGCCGCCGGTTCGACGCGCTGGTGCAGCTCGGCACGCACGGCACCACCGAGTGGCTGCCCGGCAAGGCGGTGGCGCTGTCGCCGGGCTGCTTCCCGGCGCTGTGCGTCGGCGGCCTGCCGGTGATCTACCCGTTCATCGTCGACGATCCCGGCGAGGCCGCTCCGCTCAAGCGCCGGCTGGGCGGGATCGCCCTCGGGCACCTCACCCCCGACACGCAGCTCCACGCTCTGTCACCGGAGGCCGCACGCCTGCGCGAGCTGGTGGAGGAGTATTCCGCCGCCAGCGTGCTCGATCCGCGCCGGGCCGGTCTCATCGCCAGCGCGATCCTGGAGGATGCGGACGCCGCCGGCCTGCTCGACGGCGCCGGCATCGGCCCGGACACGCCCATGGAGGAGGCGCTGACCCGCCTCGACGCCCATCTCTGCGACCTCGGCGAGACCACGTTCCGCGACGGGCTGCACGTCTTCGGCCGTGCCCCCGACGATGCATCCGAGCCAGTCCTGGCGAGTGCCGCCGGCGAGCGGGCTGGCCTTTCGGCGGCCCTGGACGGGCGCTTCGTGCCGCCGGGGCCCGCGGGCTCGCCGTCGCGCGGCCGCGCCGACGTGTTGCCGACCGGGCGCAACCTCGCCACCCTCGACCCGCGGGCGATCCCGAGCCGCGCCGCGGCCCTCCTCGGCGAGAAGGCCGCCGCCTCCGTGGTGACCCGCTATCTCCAGGACGAGGGCGAATATCCGGCCCGGATCGTCATGGATCTCTGGGCCTCCCCGACCCTGCGCACCGGCGGCGAGGACGTCGCCCACGCGCTGGCGCTGATGGGCGTGCGGCCGGTCTGGGACCATGCCAGCACCCGGGTCACCGGCTTCGAGGTTTTGCCGCTCGCTATGCTCGACCGGCCGCGCATCGACGTGACACTCCGCGTCTCGGGCGCGTTCCGCGACACCTTCCCGGACACGCTGGCGCTGCTCGACCGCGCTGCCCGGGCGGTGGCCGAGCGGGAGGAGGAAGATTCCGAAAATCCCCTGGCTGCCGCCCGGCGCCGGGGCGAGACCACCGCCCGGGTCTACGGCGCGGCCCCGGGCCGCTACGGCGCCGGCACCGCCGCCACCGCCCTCGACGGGGCCTGGGATAATCGGGCCGATCTCGGCCGGGCCTATCTGGCGGCGAGCAGCCACGCCTACGGCGACCGGGAGGGGCCGGACGCGGCATTCGGGGACCGGGTCGCGGCGGCGGACGCCTATCTGCACGCCTTCGACGTGGCCGAGCGCGACCTGTTCGACGGCGACGCCGCGGTGGACGCCATGGGCGGTTTCGCGGCCGCGGCCACGCTGCAGGGCGCCAGCCCCGCCCTGTACAGCCTCGACGTTTCGGTTCCCGAGCGCCCCAAGACCCGCACCGCCCGGGAGGACGCCGCCCGGCTGATCGGCGGGCGCCTGGCCGATCCCCGCTGGATCGCGGCCCAGCTCCGCCACGGCTACCGGGGCGCGCAGGAGCTGGCCCAGGGGCTCGACGCCGTGTTCGTCCTCGCCGCGGCGAGCGACGCCGTGACCGATGCGGGCTTCGACCGGCTCTACGCCGCCTGGATCGCCGACCCCGACGTGTTCGACCGGCTGCGCGCCGCCAACTCCGCCGCCACCCGCGCGATCCTCGAGCGGTTCGACGAGGCCCGCGACCGCGGCCTGTGGCACAGCCGGCGCAACGCGCTGCTGGCCGACGCGCTGATGCCGGAGGCGGCCGAATGAGCGTCGCCGCCCATCGCCGCACGCTGCCCGATGCCCCCGCCCGTCGGGGCTGGTGCCCCGGGCTCAGCCGCCCGATGCCGACCGGGGACGGCCTGCTCGCGCGGGTGCATCCGCCCCTCGGAATCCTGACCTTGCCGCAGGCCCGCGCGGTGGCCGAGAGCGCGCGCCGCTTCGGCAACGGCCATCTCGACCTCACCGCCCGGGCCAACCTCCAGATTCGGGGCGTCACCGAGGCGACGCGCGCGCCGCTCGCCCGCCTGCTGGAGGCCGCCGGCCTCGGCGACAGGCGCGCCGATGGCGGCCCGCAGCGGCTGACGCTGACCAGCCCGCTCGCCGGCCATGATCCGGCCGAAACGTTCGACGTGCTGGCCCTCGCGCGTGCGGTGGAGGCGGCGGGGCTCGCCGTGGCGGGGCTGCCGGCCAAGACCCTAGTGGTGGTCGAAGGGCGCCTGGGTGCGGAGGTGCCGGAGGCCGACGCGTACCTGTTTCCACATGTCTCCGGGGACATCCGGATCGCGGTCGCCGTAGAGCAGGGCTTTCACGATCTCGCCACCTGCGCTGCGGAGGAGGCGCAGGCCGCGATAGCGGCACTGCTGCAGGCCTTCGCCCGGACCGGATTGCGGCGGATGCGCGATCTGTCGCCCGATGACTTCAGCGCACTGGACAATGCCGTTCGGGTCGAAATCCAGACGCAGGTCCCCTCTCCCGTGCGGGAGAGGGACAGGGTGAGGGATGCGACCTCTCCGGACAAACCTGACCCCTCACCCCAACCCTCTCCCGCACGGGAGAGGGGGCACGGTGGCGTCTCTCGATGGGCAGTGCCCTCCTCGCCGCGGGCCGGTGTCGAATGGTTGGCGCCAAGGCAGCGCATCCTCACCGTAGATGCGCCGTTCGGTCGCTGCACAGCCGATGCCCTCGACCACCTCGTGGACCTTGCCGCCCGCCTCGGTGCCGAGGAGATCCGCCTGTCCCCGGCGCGCGGCTTCGTTTTGCTGCCGCTTCAGGACCCGTCCGCGGCAGATCTGACGGCCCTGGCCCGAAACTTCATCGTCGCAGCGGAGGATCCTCGGCGCAGCGTCGCCGCCTGCACGGGCGCGCCGGCCTGCGCCTCCGGATCGACGCCGACGCTCAACGATGCCGCGCTTCTTGCGGAGATGTTCGCACCGTTCGGCTTGGAGGGGCGGTCCGCCCACGTCTCCGGCTGCGCTAAGGGCTGCGCCCGGCCGGGCCCGGCGGACCTCACACTTGTCGGCCGGGACGGCCTCTATGGTGCCGTCGTCGGTGGTGCCCCCGGCGATGAGCCGGCGATACACCTCCCTATCGAGGCGGTGCTGGAGCGGTTAGGAAGGGCCAAGACAATCGGGCTCGCCGCCGCCTTCGCGCCGGATCGCGCCTGGACTGATATCGGGAGGACCAAGAGACCGGCATGAGCGCGAGCCAGAATGCCCTGCGCCAGGCAGGTTCGGAGCCGGAGGCCACCTCTCGCTACGATTATATCCGCGATGGCGCCGCGATCTACGCGCGCTCCTTCGCGATGATCCGGGCCGAGGCCGACCTCGCGCGCTGGTCGGGGGCGGCCGAGCGCGTGGTCGTCCGGATGATTCACGCCTGCGGCATGACCGACCTGCCCGCCGATGTGGAGATGTCGAAAGGCTTCGCCGAGGCCGGCGTCGCGGCGCTCCAGGCCGGCGCCCCGATCCTGTGTGACGTCCGGATGGTCGCCGACGGCGTCACCCGTGCGCGGCTGCCCGCGAACAACGCGGTCGTCTGCACCCTCGGCGACCCGCGCGTGCCGGATCTCGCCAAGAGCCTCGGTACCACCCGCTCCGCCGCCGCCATGGAGCTGTGGCGCGAGCACCTGCCGGGCAGCATCGTGGCGGTGGGCAACGCCCCGACCGCCCTGTTCCGCCTGCTCGAATTGCTCGATGCCGGCGTGCCGCCCCCGGCCGCGGTGATCGGCATCCCGGTGGGCTTCGTCGGCGCCGCCGAGTCGAAGGAGGCCCTCGCCCGGGACGGCCGCGTCCCGTTCGTCGTCGTCCACGGCCGGCGGGGCGGCAGCGCCATGACCGCGGCGGCGGTCAACGCGCTCGCCAGCGAGGTCGAGTGATGGACGGGTTCGAGCGGGTCGAGGCGCCTGTCGAGGATAGTCCCACCGCTTCCGTGACCGGCACCCTCTACGGGGTCGGCATGGGACCGGGCGACCCGGAGCTGCTCACCGTAAAAGCGCAGCGCATCCTGATGCGCGCGCCGGTGCTGGTGCATTTCTGCAAGCGCGGCCGGCGCGGCAATGCCCGCACCATCGCGGACGCGATCCTGCGCGACCCCGCCCGCGAAATGCCGCTCGCCTATCCCTACACCACCGAGATCCACCCGGAGCACCCGGACTACGTGGCGGCGCTTGCGGGTTTCTACGACGACGCGGCCGGGCAGCTCGCCGACCATCTCGGCGCGGGCCGCGACGTCGCGATCCTGTCGGAGGGCGACCCGTTCTTCTACGGCTCGTTCATGCACCTGTGGCGGCGCCTGAAGGACCGCTTCCCCGTGGAGGTGGTGCCGGGCGTCACCGGCATGTCCGGCTGCTGGACCCGGGCCGGCACGCCGATCACCTGGGGCGACGACATCCTGACAATCCTGCCGGCGACGCTGCCGCTCGACGCGCTCACCGAGCGCTTACGCGGCACCGACGCCGCCGTACTGATGAAGCTCGGCCGGCATCTGCCGAAGGTCCGGGCGGCGCTCACCGCCGCCGGGCTGATCGAGCGGGCGGTCTATGTCGAGCGCGGCACCATGGCGGGCGAGCGCGTGGTGATGCTCGCCGACAAGGCGGACGACGACGCCCCCTATTTCTCCATGGTGCTCCTGCCCGGCGAGGGGCGGCGGCCGTGACTGGAAGACCGCATATCTGTCCTTGGCCTGTGATGCTGACGGGCATTACAGTTCGTGGGTTGGAGGACGCGGCGTGACGACGTTGACGGTGACGGCTCGGGGCGAGGTCACGTTCGGACAGGACGTGCTGAAGCACCTCGGCATCCAGCCCGGCGACCGGGTCAGGCTCGACCTGCTCCCTGACGGTCGGGCGGAGCTGAAGGCTGACCGGCCGTCGGGTTCCTGGCGGCAGCTGCACGGCCTGCTCAAGGGCAAGGGCAACGGCGCGCGCTACTCGATCGAAGAGATCGATGAGGCCATCGCCGAAGCCGGCGCGGCCGCCGGCATGGCCGGTCTGGAACGGCCGTGAAGCTCACGCCCGACACCAATGTCCTGCTCCGTCTCATCGTCGATGACGACGAGGCGCAGGGGATCGCGGCCGTGGAGACGATGGAACGCGCCGCCCAGGTCGCGATCGGCGTGCATGCGCTGTGCGAGCTGGTCTGGGTTCTGCGCGGTCGTTACGCGATGCCGCGCGCGGACATCGCGACCGCCATCCGCGGCCTGATCGACGCAAGCAACGTCGTCGCCAACCGACCCGCCATCGAGGCGGGCTTGGTCCAATTGGAGGCCGGCGGCGATTTCGCGGATGGAGTGATCGCCTTCGAGGGACGCTGGCTGGGGAGCGAAACCTTCGTGTCGTTCGACAGACGCGCGCTCAAGCTGCTGGACCGACAGGGCTACGCGACCCTGTCGCCGACATCACAGGCGGATACGCGTTGAGCCCGGATCCGCGCGGCAGCCTCACGGTGGTCGGCCTCGGCCCCGGGGATGCGGGATTGCTGACCGACTCCGCCCGCCGGGCCCTCGACGCCGCGGAGGATCTGGTCGGGTATTTTCCCTATGTGGCCCGCGTGCCCGAGCGCCCGGGCTTGATCCGGCATGCCAGCGACAACCGCGTCGAGGTCGACCGCGCCCGCCATGCCCTGCAGCTCGCCGCCGCCGGGCGGCGGGTGGCGGTGGTGTCCGGAGGCGATCCCGGCGTGTTCGCCATGGCCTCGGCGGTGTTCGAGGCGGTGGAGCACGGCGAGGCCGGCTGGCGCGATCTCGCTATCACGGTGGAGCCCGGGATCACCGCCATGCTGGCTGCTGCGGCCCGACTCGGCGCGCCGCTGGGCGGCGACTTCTGCGCTCTATCGCTCTCGGACAACCTGAAGCCCTGGCCAGTGGTGACCACCCGGCTCGAAGCGGTGCTGCGCGCCGATTTCGTCATCGCGCTTTACAACCCGATCTCGACAGCGCGGCCCTGGCAGCTCGGTTCGGCCCTCGAACTCGCCGCCGGGATCCGGACGCCGGAGACCCCGGTGATGTTCGCCCGGGCGATCAGCCGGCCGGACGAGGCGATCCGGGTCTCGACCCTCGCCGAGGCGCGGGACGTCCCGGCCGACATGGCCACGATGGTGATCCTCGGCGCCTCGACCACGCGGCTGATCCCGCGGACAGACGGCCTGCCCTTCGTCTACACGTCGCGCAAAGTCGCGGGGCCGGCATGAGCGCCGGCATCGAGCCAGCGCAGCGCGCCGGCGGCATCCGGAACACTCTGTACGTCGGGTTTTTCGGGCCGTCGCACCATGATGACGGGGATCGCGAGGCTGCGGGCCGCGGCGATCTTGCCGTAGGTCGCCGCACCGCCGGAATTCTTGCTGACCAGGATCTCGGTGCCGGTGGCGCGCATCAGATCCGCCTCGGCTTCAGCATCGAACGGGCCGCGCGCCTCGATGGCCGTGAGGTGCGGGACCGGCAGCACGCCGGCCAGCGGCTCGACCGTCCGCGCCAGGTAGGCGTGCTGCGGCGCCGCCGCGAAAGCTCCGGCCTCCTGCCGGCCGATCGTCAGGAACACGCGCCGGGGCTCCGGCCCCAGGGCGGAGACCGCCTCCGCCATGCTACCGACCTCTGTCCAGAGATCGCCGGGTTCGCGGCACCAGGCGGGTCGGCGGATCGCGAGCAGCGGCACGCCCACGGCCTCCGCGGCGCGGGCAGCGTTGCCCGAGATGGTCGCCGCAAAGGGATGCGTCGCGTCGATCAGGCGGTCGATGCCTTCGCTGCGCAGGTAGTCGGCGAGGCCCTCGGCGCCGCCGAACCCGCCGACCCGGATCGGCACCGGCTCGGGTTTCGGCGCGGCGGTCCGGCCGGCGAGCGACAGCGTCACGGCGCGATCGGGCCGGCCGGCCAAAGCCCGCGCCAGGGCGCTCGCCTCGCCGGTGCCGCCGAGGATCAGGATTCGCATCGCGCCGCCGGTCATGGGGGCCTTGTCCATGAGCGCTGACCCCCTGTCGAGCGGCCGCTGGCTGTCGATCGTCGGCATCGGCGAGGATGGACGGGCCGGGCTCGCGCCCGCCGCCGCCGCCGCGCTCGACGCCGCGCGGGTCGTCTATGGCGGACGACGCCATTTCGCGCTGGCTAGCTCTCTCGATGCCGAGACGCGGTCCTGGCCGAGCCCGATCCACGAGGCTTATCCGGAGATCCTGGCCCGCCGGGGGCAGCCGACCTGCATCCTCGCCACCGGCGACCCGTTCCATTACGGCATCGGCGCCGAGATCGCCCGGCTGGTGCCGCCCGCCGAGATCCGCGCCTTCCCGCAACCCTCGGCCTTCAGCCTCGCCTGCGCGCGGCTCGGCTGGCCGCTGGCCGAATGCGGCCTCGTCACCCTGCACGGTCGGGCGCTGACCCGGATCGTGCCGCATATCCAGCCGGGCGCGCGTCTCCTCGTCCTGTCCTGGGACGGCACGACGCCGGCGGCTCTGGCGGCTCTGTTGACCGAGCGCGGCTTCGGAGCCTCGACCGTCACCGTTTTGGAAGCGATGGGCGGCCCGCGCGAGCGGATCCGCACGGCGCAGGCCGACGCCTTCGACCTCGGGACGATCGACCCGCTCAACACCGTGGCGATCGCGGTCGCCGGTACGGGCCAGGCCCTGCCGCTGGCGCCCGGCCTCGATGACGGTCTGTTCGAGAATGACGGCCAGCTCACCAAGGCCGAGATCCGGGCACTGACGCTCGCGGCGCTCCGCCCCCATCCCGGTCTGCATCTCTGGGATATCGGGGCCGGCGCGGGCTCCGTCGCCATCGAATGGATGCTGCGCCACCCGAGCCTGCGCGCCACAGCCATCGAGGCGCGACCCGACCGGGCCGAACGGATTCTTCGGAACGCGCAATCGCTGGGGGTTCCGGACCTTGCGGTGGTGACCGGCGCAGCGCCGGCCGCGCTCGCCGGCCTGGACGCTCCGGATGCGATCTTCATCGGCGGCGGCGTCTCCGAGCCCGGGATCCTGACGACAGCCCTCGCGGCCCTGCGGCCGGGTGGGCGCTGCGTCGCCAACGCGGTGACGCTCCAGGGCGAGGCCGCCCTGCTCGCGGCCTTCGCGGACCTTGGCGGCAGCCTGCGGCGGTTCTCGGTCGACCGCGCGAGCCCGGTGGGCGGCCTGCACGGCTGGCGGCCGGCGATGCCGGTGACCCAATGGGCCTGGACCAAGCCATGAGCGACCGGATCGTCGCCGGGATCGGCTTCCGCCGCGGCACGGGTGCCGACGAGATCGCCGCGCTGATCGCCCGCGCCCTCGGAGCGATCGGCGCCCCCCATGCCGATCTCGCGGCCATCGCGACCGCGGCCGACCGGGCCGCGGAACCGTCCATCCGCCAGGCGGCATCGGAATTCGGCCTGTCGCCCTGCCCGGTCGAACCGGCGGCCCTGGAAGCCTGCGACCCAAACGTCGTCACGCGCTCCGCCCGGATCGAGCGCCTGCGCGGGGTCGGTTCCTTGGCCGAGGCCGCGGCCCTGGCGGCGGCGGGCCCCGAAAGCCGCCTCGCCCTGCCCCGCATCGCCAGCGCCGGCGCGACCTGCGCCCTCGCGATCCTGCAACACAACGCGCGGCCAGCATGACCGTCCACTTCATCGGCGCCGGACCGGGCGCCGCCGACCTAATCACGGTGCGGGGTCGCGACCGCATCGCCGCCTGCCCGGTCTGCCTCTATGCCGGCTCGCTGGTGGCCCCCGAGATCCTCGGCTGGTGCCCGCCGGGCGCCCGCATCGTCGACACCGCCCCCCTCGACCTTGACGCGATCGTCGCCGAGATCGAGGCCGCGGAGGCAAGCGGGCAGGACGTGGCGCGGCTGCATTCGGGCGACCTGTCGATCTGGAGCGCGCTCGCCGAGCAGATGCGCCGGCTCGACCGGCTCGGCATCGCCTACACGGTGACGCCCGGCGTCCCGGCCTTCGCGGCTGCCGCCGCGATGCTGCGCCGGGAGCTGACCGTGCCGGGCGTCAGCCAATCCGTCGTGCTGACCCGGACCTCCGGCCGGGCAAGCGCGATGCCGGAGCGGGAGACGCTGGCGGCCTTCGCGGCGACCGGGGCGACACTGGCGATCCACCTCTCGATCCACGGGGTTAAAAAAGTCGCGGCCGAGTTGATCCCGTTCTACGGCGCATCCTGCCCGGCGGCCGCCGTGTTCCGCGCCTCATGGCCCGATGAGCGGGCGCTGATCGGCGACCTCGCCGGGCTGCCGGCGCTGGTCGCCGAGGCCGGGCTCGAACGCACGGCCCTGATCCTGGTCGGGCCGGCGCTCGGCGCCGCCGACTTCCGCGAGAGCGCCCTCTACGCCCCCGATTACGACCGGCGCTACCGGCCCGGCGGGACCGTGGGGAGCGCGGTTTGAGCGCCCCCGGCCTGCTGGTCGCGGCGCCGCGCTCCAGCTCCGGCAAGACCACCGTCACGCTGGCCCTGATGCGGGCGCTGACCCGGCGCGGCCTGCGCGTGCGCGGCGCGAAATGCGGGCCGGACTATATCGATCCCGCTTTCCACCACGCGGCGACCGGCCATCCGAGTTTCAACCTCGACAGCTTCGCCATGGCGCCCGGCCTCCTCGACGCCCTGGCGGGTGAGACGGCGGCGCAGGCCGACATTGTGGTCGCCGAGGGCTCGATGGGCCTGTTCGACGGCGTCCGGGCCGCCGAGAGCCGGACCGGGGCGAATGCCGACATCGCAGCCCGCTACGGCTGGCCGGTGGTGCTGGTGGTCGACGTCTCCGGGGCGGCGCAATCGGCCGCCGCCGTCGCCTTGGGCTGTAAGCTTTACGATCCGCGGATCCGGATCGCGGGCGTGATCCTCAACAAGGTCGCGAGCGCCCGCCACCGCCGCTTGGTAGAGGCCGGCATGGAGCGCGTAGGACTTCCGGTCCTCGGCGTGCTGATGCGCGATGCCGAGCTGGTCCTGCCCGAGCGGCATCTCGGCTTGGTCCAGGCCGGCGAGACCGCCGACCTGGAGGCGCGGCTCGACCGGCTGGCCGATCTGGCGGAGGCGGGCATCGACCTCGATGCCGTGATCGCTGCAGCGGGGGGCGCCGCCCCCGCCGTGGCTGGCCTGCTGCCGCGGCCGCCCGGGCAGCGCATCGCGGTGGCCCGGGATGCGGCGTTCAGCTTCCTTTACCCGCATCTCGAAACCGGCTGGCGCCTGGCCGGGGCCGAGATCGTACCGTTCTCGCCGCTCGCCGACGAGGCGCCGCCGGAGGATTGCGACACCTGCTGGCTCCCGGGCGGCTATCCGGAACTGCACGCCGGCCAGCTCGCGGCGGCCAGCCGGTTCCTCGACGGCCTGCGCGCCTTCGCGGCCACGCGCCCGGTCCACGGCGAGTGCGGCGGCTACATGGTCCTCGGGCACACCCTGGAGGACGCGGACGGCACCACGCACGCCATGGCGGGGCTGCTGCCGGTCGCCACCTCGTACCGCAAGCGCAAGCTGCATCTCGGCTATCGCGTCGCGCGGCTCTGCAGCGACGGTCCTCTGGGCCGCCGGGGCGCCCGGGTCGTGGGCCACGAATTCCACTACGCCAGCGAGCTTTCGCCCGCTGCCGCGGAGGCGGATGCCCTGGCCCGCGTCACCGACGCGGAGGGCACCGATCAAGGCCTGGCCGGTCACCGGGTCGGATCCGTGGGCGGCAGCTTCTTCCACCTCATCGCGGCGGACGAGGCGTGAGCGACAATCGAAGTGGCAGGCCTGAAACGAAAAGCGCTCCCCGATCGGCCTGATCGGGGAGCGCTATGCCGATCCGACAATGGGAGAGGATCAGGCGGGATCCGTCGCCGGCGGTGCAGTGCGGGCCTGCGCGAGGCGCGCCGCGCTCCGGACCAGTGCCAGCACGTCCCGGCGCATCTGCTCGTCCTCGATCTGCGCGTAGGCGCGGAGCAGTTCGATCGCCCCGTGGGCGCTGAGGAAGCCGAACACGTCCTCCTGGGCGTTCTCGCGGGGCTCGCTCTCCTCGAAGAAGGCCGAGACCGGCACTTCGAGCAGACGCGCGATCTCGCGCAGCCGGCCGGCACCGACCCGATTCTGGCCCTTCTCGTATTTCTGCACCTGCTGGAACGTGACGCCGACGGCGTTGCCGAGGGCGGTCTGGCTCAGGCCTCGCGCCTTCCGCAAAGCGGTGATGCGAATACCCACCAGACGATCCACGTCGGTGGTCTGCTTCGGCATCATCGGACTGCTCGCATCCTTTTCCGCCGCCTGAACAGCGTCCCCTTGCGGATCCGGTGTTCTGGCCTCGCCATCGCGCCGCTTCACCGTCCGACCCTCAATCTCATAGTCCGTCTACACCTGAAGTGTGGTGCCACACGCTAGAGCAGCGGCCGCTTGCATTGCAATCGGCTACCGCGCCAAGCCCTTATTGTGATCCGCTCTCTTGCGTCGACCAAGAATCCACATCGACGGTGAGGGCTATAGCAGTCGGTCAACAGCCCGACTGCGACACAATACGAACCGTCAGGCAATTGGACACCAAGTTGTTAAGCTCCGCAAGTCTAAGTCTACATCTTGTGGTTTAACCTGACGTATCTCCGAAACATTGTTGCGGAAATGTCGATCCGCAGACTGTGCGCAGTCCATTCCGCGCGCCGCGTCGCCGCAGCAGGGCTCGCCCGAGGCGGGTTCAAGGCCTAGATTCGACGTTTCAACGGAGAACAGCATGTTTATCGCGATGAATCGCTTCAAGGTCGTTAAGGACGCGACCGAGGACTTCGAAGCCGTCTGGCTCGGCCGCGACAGCCATCTCGGCGAGATGGAGGGCTTCGTGGAATTTCACCTCCTGCGCGGGCCCGAGCACGAGGATCACGTGCTCTACGCCTCGCACACCGTCTGGCGCTCCCGCGCCGAATTCGAGGCCTGGACGCGCTCCGAGCAGTTCCGCAAGGCGCATAGCCGGGCGCCCTCGACCAAGCCGCTGTATCTCGGCCATCCGCAATTCGAGGGCTTCGAGATGGTGCAGACCGTCGGTGGCGCGGGCGAGATCCGGCAGCAGGCCGACGCCGTCTGACATCACGACTAACGGTATTCAGCGCGCTCGCTGCCGAATCGGCGGCGGGCGCTTTCCTATTCGAGGACGCGGCGACCGGCGCGCGCGGCTCGTGCCGCCGATGCGCCAGAATTCTGGTCTGGCCTCATCGTGTTCCGAAGGCCGGTAACCACCCTCCCGGATGAGGACCCGGAGCGACCGCCGCAGCATCGGCCAAGCTTCAAGTTCCGAGGGAATTCAACCGTCCAGCAATGTTCGAGCATTACGACGCAACCACTGGTAACGGGCCACCGCACCCAGCCGGATCGCATGTGTCTGTATTTCGGTGACTCAGCATTTACCATGTATTGCCCGCAGCCGGACGTTCGCATAAATGACCGGCCATTCCGAAGCGGCCGAATCATCGGACTTCGCGGCTCACCCCTTGCTCCGTCATCGGCAGATGCCGGCGCTGAAATCTTTCGTGTTTCAGACCGGTACAAAGTCCGATCAAACCGGGACGTGGCGGGCCAGATGTTTCACGAACGGGTTCCGGAGACGTTTCAGGCCTTGCCGACCTCGGCCGATCGCCGCCGCAGCGTGTGGTCTGCGCTTCTGCCGCGTCGCGGTCGGGCATTCGCGCGGATTGCCCTGTCGTCGTCGCTGGCTCTGGCCGACATCGCGGCGATCCTCGCCGTCATCCTGACGGTCGAGTTCGGCTATCAGGTCGTCTTCGCTGGCGACAGCATCTGGGTGACCGGCTTCCGCAGCCTGCGGCTCGCCGCCCTGCTCGGTGCCATCATCGTCGCCACGAACGCGCTCCGGGAGGATTACAGCCTCGACGGCATCATGGCGCAGAAGCTGAACGTGCAGCGCATGGCCTCGCTCTGGCTGGTCGCCTGGGCGGCTGTGCTGGTGGTCGGCTTCCTCACCAAGACGACCAACGATTACTCGCGCATCGTCTCGATCACCGCGTTCCTGCTCGGCCTTCCCGCTTTGCTGGCGACCCGTGCCGCGGCGACCCGCCTGGTGCGTCGGAGCCTCGTTTCGGGATCGGCCTCCGCAAGCCGCGTCCACCTGGTCGGCTACGAGGAGGACATCGCCCGGTTCTATGCCAGCCACGAGGCCGACCAGCTCGGCTCCCGGATCGTCGGAACCAGCTACCTGCGCCGGGTCGATCCGGGCGCGGACACCGTGTCGCGCCACGACCAGCTCCAGGAAGACCTCGACCTCGCCGTGTCGGTGGTGCGGTTCCTGCGGCCGGACGACGTCTTCGTGCTGGTGCCGTGGACCGATACCGCCGAGGTCGAGCGCTGCATCGACGCGTTCCTCCGGGTGCCGTCCGCCCTGCACCTGCGGCCGGGCAGCGTGCTCGACCGGTTCCCCGACATGCAGGTCGCCCGGGTCGGCGGCGTCTCCGGCATCAATATCGGCCGCCGACCGCTGAACGTCGCCGAGATCGTGCTGAAGCGCGCCCTCGACCTGACGGTGGCGGCGATCGCCCTCGTCTCGCTGTCGCCGCTGCTCGCGGCGATCGCCGTGGCAATCAAGCTCGACAGCCCGGGCCCAGTCTTCTTCCGCCAGAAGCGCTACGGCTTCAACCAGCAGCCGTTCGGCGTGTTCAAGTTCCGCTCGATGCGGGCGGATGCCGCCAGCGCGGTGTTCAAGCAGGCGACCCGCAACGACAGCCGCATCACCCAGGTCGGCGCGATCCTGCGGCGGACCAATCTCGACGAGCTGCCCCAGCTCCTGAACGTTCTCAAGGGCGAGATGTCCCTGGTCGGTCCGCGGCCCCACGCGCTCGCGCATGACCGCAGCTTCGAGCGGCGGATCGCCCTCTACGCGAGGCGGCACAACGTGCGCCCCGGCATCACCGGCTGGGCGCAGGTCAACGGCTATCGCGGCGAGACCCTGACCGACCTCGACATGGAGCGGCGCGTCGCCTGCGACCTGCACTACATCGACAATTGGTCGATCTGGTTCGACATGCAGATCATGATCCAGACGATCGTCTCGCGCCGGGCCTACAAGAACGCGCGCTGAGGTTTCAGCCGGCTTGCTGGCGCTCCCGGCAGGCCCCGCAATCGCCCTCGACCTCCAGGATGGTGTGGGCCGGTGTGAAGCCCGCCCGCTTCAGGGTGCGGTCGAGACCGTCCTCCAGCTCCCCCGACGAGGCCTCGTCGACGCCGCCGCAGGTGCGGCAGATCAGGAACACCACCCCCTCCCCCGGGGCGTGCCCGTGGGCGCAGGGGATGAACGCGTTGCGGCTGGCGATCCGGTGGACCAGCCCCTGTTGCATCAGGAAGTCGAGGGCGCGGTAGACCGAGACCGGCGCCACCCGCTTGCCCGGCGCGCTGAGCGTCTCGGCGATGTCGTAGGCGCCCTGCGCTTTGCCGGCCTCGGCCACCGCCTCCATCACCTCGCGGCGCAGGGGCGTGAATTGCAGCCCGCGCTCGCGGCAGACGGCCTCCGCCCGGGCGAGCATGTCGCCGACGCCTGTGTGGCACGCGTCGTGACTCTCGTGACGGTGCATGATTGCTCCAACCGGGAAACCGCCGGTTGTCCGGCGGGTTTGTTACAGTGTATCACCGCGGCCCCGGACCATGCCAGTGCCCGACGGGTCCCCGCGCCGGCCCGAGCGCGCGACGAGGCCATCTTGTCCACCACCTCTAGTTCACGACACGTGGCCCCGCGATCCCTGTTCCGCAGCGGCATCGGCCCGCGCCTCGCCCTTGCCGCGAGCTTCTCGGCTGTGGTCTGGCTGGTGATCGGCTGGGCGCTCGCGGCATGAGCATCCGGCCCGCGACACAGGATCCGATCCGCTTGGTCGGCCTGACCCTGGGCTACGATCGGCATCCGGCGGTCCACCATTTGTCGGGGACCGTGCGCGCCGGCGACCTGCTGGCGCTGGTCGGGCCGAACGGTGCCGGCAAGTCGACCCTGCTCAAGGGGATGGCCGGCGAGATCCGCTGCCTGGAGGGGCGTATCGATCGCTCCGGTGACCTCGCCTACATGCCCCAGGCCGACGAGATCGACCGCAGCTTCCCGTTGAGTGTCATGGACCTCGCCGGCATGGGCCTGTGGCGCAAGGCCGGGTCCTGGCGCAGCCTGGAGCGGTGGCGGCCGGAGATCGGGGCGGCCCTCGACGCGGTCGGGCTCGGCGGGTTCGAGGCCCGGCCGATCAGCACCCTCTCGGGCGGCCAGTTCCGGCGGGCCCTGTTCGCCCGGCTGATCCTGCAGGATTGCCCGGTGGTGCTTCTCGATGAGCCGTTCACCGGCATCGACAACCGCACCGTGGACGACCTTCTGGTGTTGATCCGGCTCTGGCACGGCCAGGGCCGCACCGTCGTGGCTGCCCTGCACGATCTCGCCCAGGTGCGCGAGCATTTCCCGACGACGCTTCTGCTCGCCCGCGAGGCCGTGGCCTGGGGGCCGACCGCCCGGGTGCTCACACCGGAGAACCTGGCGCGCGCGCGCAATCTCTCCGAAGCCTGGGACGAGGATGCCGCGGTGTGTATCGGCCCCACGAAGCCCGGTGGGCACGACCACGGCCCGGACAGCCATCACCACCACCACGAGGACGCCGCGTGATCGATCCGTTCGGGCCGATCCTCGCACCGTTCGTGGAGTTCGGCTTCATGCGCCGGGCGCTGGCGGGCTGCCTGGCGCTGTCGGTCTCGGCGCCGCCGGTCGGGGTGTTCCTGACCCTGCGCCGGATGAGCCTGATGAGCGACGCGATGAGCCACGCGATCCTGCCCGGCGCCGCGGCGGGCTTTCTGGTCGCCGGCCTGTCGCTGCCGGCCATGACCTTGGGCGGTCTGGTCGCCGGTCTGGTCGTGGCCTTGCTCGCCGGCGCCGTCACCCGGGCCACAGTGGTGCGGGAGGATTCCAATCTCGCGGCCTTCTACCTGATCTCGCTGGCCGGCGGCGTGCTGCTGGTGTCCCTGCGCGGCTCGCAGATCGACCTGATGCACTTCCTGTTCGGCTCGGTGCTGGCGCTCGACGATGCCGCCCTGATCCTGCTCGGTGGCATCAGCACGCTGACGCTGGTGGTGCTCGCCGTGATCTACCGGCCGCTGGTGATGGAATGCGTTGATCCGCTGTTCCTGCGCACGGTGAGCCGGAGCGGTGGCCCGGTGCACCTCGCCTTCCTGGCGCTGGTGGTGGTGAACCTCGTCGGCGGCTTCCAGGCGCTCGGGACCTTGCTGGCGGTCGGCCTGATGCTGCTGCCGGCGGTGGCGGCCCGGTTCTGGGCGCGCGATCTCGGCGGTCTGATCCCGGTCTCGATGCTGATCGCGGTGATCGCCAGCGTGTCGGGCCTGAGCCTGTCCTATCATCTGGACCTGCCGAGCGGCCCGGCGATCGTGCTCGCCGCCGGGGCGCTCTATCTCGTCTCGATGTTGGCCGGCCCGCGCGGCGGCCTGCTCCGCCGTCTCATCCGGCCGCGGCACCTCGAAGCCTGATCAGGCCTGGTCCTTCAGCGCGGCCAAGCCCTCGCGATAGGTCGGATAGGCCAGCGTGACGCCGAGCTCGTCCCGGATCAGCCGGTTCCGCACGCGCTTGTTCTCGCCGTAGAAGCTGCGCGCCATTGGCGACAGATCGGCGGTCTCGAAGTCGATCTCCGGCGGCAGTGGCAGGCCGGCGAGGGCTGCGGCGTGCTCGGTCACGGTCTGCGGCGGCGTCGGCTCGTCGTCGGTGACGTTGTAGACCGCCCCCGGCCTCGGACGGTCGAGCGAGGCCAGCAGCGTCGTGGCGATGTCGTCGACATGGATGCGGTTGAACACTTGGCCCGCCTTGACGATGCGCTGCGACCGGCCCTCGCGCAGCTTCACGATCGGGTTGCGCCCGGGACCGTAGATGCCCGACAGCCGGAACACCTGCACGGCCTTCCCGGTCCGGGCGCCGAGATCGAGCCAGGCCGCCTCGGCCTCGACCCTGACCTTCGACCGGGCGCTGCGCGGCGCGGCCGGCGTCGTCTCGTCGATCCAGGCGCCGCCCTGGTCGCCGTAGACGCCGATGGTCGAGAGATACCCGATCCAGCCGATCGGGCTCGCTGCGATCGCCTCTGCGTGGCGCCGGAGCACCGGGTCGCCCTGCTCGGAGGGCGGCGCCGAAACCAAGAGAGCGTCCGTGTCGGCGAGGTCGGCCGCGATGCGAGGATCGTCGGCCTCCGGCCCGAAGGCTCGTAGGGCGAAGCCGGTCTCTGCGGTCAGCCGCGCGGCGGCCGCCGGATCGGTGACGGTGGCGCGCACGGTCTGGAAGCGGTCGCGCGCCCGCTCGGCGAAGCGGCGGCCGGTGAAGCCGAGCCCGAAGACGAAGAGGTTCATGCCGGGGATGTCTCTCCGGCCCGGGTTTCCGTCAAGGCGGTGGCGGCGATCCACTCGTCGCGCACATGCGAATCCGTCTCGGTCGGCGCGTGCCGACGATGCAGTGCTCGCACGGCGCCCGGTTCCAGCAACCGCCCGCAGGCCCACACCGCCATGCCGCGGATCAGCGGCGAATCATCGTCCAGCCGCGCGATCGCTGAATCCGCGAGTCGCGGATCGCCGGAATTGCCGACCGCGATCATGACATTGCGAAGGAATCGGTCCCGGCCGGTGCGCTTCACCGGCGTGCCGGCGAAGAGTTTGCGGAAGGACGCGTCGTCCAATCCGGCGAGATCGGCCAGCGCCGGCGCTTCGAGATCCGCGCGAGCGGCCAGCCGGGCATCGGCGGCGGTGCGGGCGAACTTGTTCCAGGGGCAGACCGCCAAGCAGTCGTCGCAGCCGAACACGCGGTTGCCGATCGCCGTCCGAAACTCTTCCGCGATCGGCCCGGCATGCTCGATGGTCAGGTACGAGATGCAGCGCCGCGCATCGAGGCGGTAGGGCGCCGGGAACGCGTCGGTCGGGCAGATGTCGAGGCAGGCGCGGCATGAGCCGCAATGGCCGCGTCCGGGTTCATCGGGCTCGAACTCCGCGCTGGTGTAGATCGCCCCGAGCAGAAGCCAGTTGCCGTGGTCCCGCGACAGCAGGACCGTGTGCTTGCCCTGCCAGCCGAGCCCGGCAGCTTCGGCCAGCGTCTTCTCCATCACCGGCGCGGTGTCGCAAAACACCTTCACCCGGACGTCACCCTTGGCGGACAGGTAGCCGCCCAGCTCCTTCAGCCGGCCTTTCAAAACTTCGTGATAGTCCCGTCGCCGCGCGTAGGCGGCAACGGCGCCGCGATTCGTCCGGGTCACGAGGTCGAGGGGGTCGTCGTCCGGGCGGTAGCTCATGGCGAGCACCAGGATGCTGCGCAGGCCGGGCCACAGGCCGACCGGGTTGGCGCGCTGGTCGGCACGCTCCTCCATCCAGTCCATCGTGCCGTGGGCGCCCTCTTCGAGCCAGGCCGTCAGGCGGCCAGGCAGGTCCGGCAGGCGGTCGGGCCGGGTGATCCGAAGCCCGCAGAAGCCGAGATGCTGCGCCCGCGCCTCGACGAGGCGGCGCAGGTCGGCGCCGAAAGAAGTCCGTCTCGGGCTCAGAAATCCAGATCCGCGTAATGGGCCGCCGGCGGCATGCCCGCCACCCGGTCGGCCAGCAGCCCCCGGAACGAGGGCCGCGACTTGACCCGAGCATACCAGTTGCGGGCCATCTCGTCCTCGTCCCACGGAACGTCGCCCAGGTAGTCGGCGCAGGAGAGATGGGCGGCCGCCGCGAGATCGGCATAGGTCAGGTTGTCGCCGGCGATCCAGCGACGGCGGGCGATCAGGTAGCCGATATACTTGAGGTGGTAGCGCACGTTGGTGCGCGCCGCCCGGATCGCGTTCATGTCGGGCGGGCCGCCGCCCTCGTGGGCCGACATGAAGCGTTTCGAGATCTTCTCGTTGACCAGGTAGCCGGTCACCTCCGAGTCGAACTTGATCAGGAACCAGTCGAGCAGCCGCCGGACCTCGACCCGCTCCACCGTATCGTCCGGCAGCATCCGCCGCCCGGACAGGCCGAGCCCACGCGTCTCGTCGAGATATTCGGCGATGACTCCCGCACCCGGCACCACCAGGCCGGTCTGCTCCAGCAGCACGGGCGTCGACCCGGCCGGATTGATCAGCAGGAAATCGTCGCGGCGCTCCCAGGGGCGCTCCTCAAACAGCGTCGGTTCCAGGCCCATCTCGGCCAGCACGAGACGGATGAACCGGGAATTCGCGCAGAAGGGGAAGTGGTAGAGGGTCGCCATTGGCCGTCAGGACTGCTCGGTCTGACGGCGCGGCCAGTCCCGCGCCGGTCGTCGGCCCAGGCGCGCAGGACTTCGGCGCGCAGGACTTCAAAGCGAGCGTTATTGCTCGATCGTTGCCGAGCCCTTAACACGCGCGGCCTGTTCCGGTAACTGCCCGTCAACCCTGATGGGCGATGCCTCCGGGCGCAATTTCCCAATGGCGCGCGATGCACCCAAGACGGGCAGTCGCGCGCCCGCGGCGCGAGGCTCGACAATGGATCCGGTAAGCATCGGCAAGGCGATCCTGCTCGCCCTCGTGGAGGGCGCGACCGAGTTCATCCCGGTCTCGTCCACTGGTCACCAGCTCCTGGTCGGCCACTTCATCGGCTTCCACTCGCCCAACAACACCTTCGAGGTGCTGATCCAGCTCGGGGCGATCCTGGCGATCCTGGCGGTGTATTTCCGCCGGCTGATCGGCATCGCCACCGCGCTGCCGACCAACCCGCAGGCTCGCCGCTTCGTGATCGGAATCCTGGTCGCCTTCCTCCCGGCCGCGATCATCGGCGGTCTCTTCTCGAAGGTGATCAAGGCCTACCTGTTCAACCCGTGGATCGTCTGCGCGACCCTGGTGGCCGGCGGCCTGGTGCTCCTCGTCATCGACGACACCGACCTCGAGGTGAAGAAGACCGACGTCTACGACTTCACCCTGCCGATGGACCTGAAGATCGGCATCTTCCAGTGCCTCGCCATGATCCCGGGCGTGTCGCGCTCGGGCGCCACCATCGTCGGCGCGATGCTGATGGGCGCCGACAAGCGCTCCGCCACCGAGTTCTCCTTCTACCTGGCGATGCCGACCATGGCCGGCGCCTTCGCCAAGGACCTGTTCGACAACTACAAATTCCTGTCGCGCGACGATGTCGGCCTGATCGTGATCGGCTTCGTCGTGTCGTTCTTCTCGGCGCTGTTCGTGGTGCGGGTTCTGCTCGACTACGTGTCCCGCCACGGGTTCCGGCTGTTCGCCTGGTGGCGGATCATCGTCGGCGCGCTGGGCTTCGCCGGGCTGATCATCCTCGGATAACAATCCTCGGCCGTCGGGCGATTGCCTCCGGCCGAGCGGCATGCGACGCACGTCCCTGAAAGCGGTGCACAAGACGCCGCGCCCAGGGACGTTCCGATGGAAGACACAAAGCTCGCCGACCTGTTCGAGCCCGCCGACCGGGCGCGCTGGCTCGGCCTCGTGGACAACGTCCTGAAGGGCGCCGATTTCGAGAAGCGGCTGGTCTCCCGGACGAGTGACGGCCTGCGGATCGAGCCGCTCTATCCCCGGGCCGAGCCGACCGTCCAACCCTTCCGCGAGCCGGGACCCTGGCGGGTTTCCCAGCGGGTCGACCATCCGGAGATCGCCGCCGCCAACGCCCAGGCGATGACCGACCTCGAAGGCGGCACCGACGCGCTGGCCCTGGTGTTTGCCGGCTCCTTCGCCGCCCGCGGCTACGGCCTGACCGCGCAGACCGTCGAAGATCTCGACGCCGTTCTGAACGGCGTGATGCTGCCGCTGATCGCCCTGCGCCTCGACGCCGGCGCCCGCGGCCTCGAAGTCGCCGGCTTAATCAAGGGCTTGGCGGCGCACCGGGGCGAAGACCTGTCCTCCTACGATCTCGACCTCGGCATCGATCCGGTCGGGACGCTCGCCGCCACCGGCAGCCTCGGTGCGGTCTGGAGCGAGATCGCCCCGCGGCTGGCTGCCGCCGTCTCGGATCTTGAAGCGGCGGGCTTCAACGGCCGGGCCTTCGCGGCCGACGGACGCCCCTACCACGAAGCCGGGGCCGGCGAGGCGGCCGAACTCGCCGCCGTGCTCGCCACCGCGGTCACCTACCTGCGCGCCCTGGAGGCGGCCGGTCACGATCTCGCCACCGCCCGCGACCGGATCTCGGTGCTGCTCGCCGCGGATGCCGACGAGTTCGTCACGGTCTCGAAGTTCCGCGCCATGCGCCGGCTCTGGGCCCGGATCGAGCAGGCCTGCGCGCTGGAGCCGAAGCCCCTGCGCCTCCACGCCGAGACCGCGTGGCGGATGATGACCCGGCGCGACCCGTTCGTGAACATCCTGCGCACCGGCATGGCCGCCGCCTCGGCCGGCATGGGCGGCGCCGATGCGGTCACGGTGCTGCCCTACACCCTGGCCCTCGGCCTGCCCGACGCCTTCGCCCGCCGGGTGGCGCGCAACAGCCAGATCGTCCTGCTGGAGGAATCGCACCTCGCCCGGGTGAGCGACCCGGCCGCCGGCGCGGGCGGCTTCGAGGCCCTGACCGATCAGCTCGCCGAGGCGGCCTGGGCGGCGTTCCAGGCGATCGAGGCCGAGGGCGGCATCGTCGCCTCGCTCAGCGTCGGCAAGCTGCAGCGGCGCATCGAGCTGACCCGCGAGGCCCGGGCCAAGGCCGTGGCGACCCGCCGCGAGCCGCTGACCGGCGCGAGCGAATTCCCGAACCTCGCCGAGAAGCCGGTCACGGTCCTCGATGTGAAGCCGGTCACGGCCGGACCCAGCTCGAATTTCGGCTCCGGCTCGGCGGTCGCCTGCGATGCGCTGCCCTCGATCCGTCTGGCGGAGCCCTTCGAGGCGTTGCGCGACGCCTCCGATGCCTACCTCGCCAAGACTGGCCGCCGGCCGGCCGTGTTCCTCGCCAATCTCGGCTCGGTCTCGGCCTTCAACGCCCGGGCGACCTTCGCGGCCAACGCCTTCGCGGCGGGCGGCATCGAGGCCATGTCGAACGACGGCTTCACGGACCCGGCAGCCCTCGCGGCGGCGTTCCGGGAGTCCGGCGCCGCGCTCGTCTGCATGTGCTCCACGGACGCGATCTACGCCGAGCAGGCCGTGGCGGCCGCGGAGGCGCTGAAGCAGGCGGGGGCCGGCACGATCTACCTTGCCGGCAAACCGAGGGATCTGCTCGACCCGCTGAAGGCGGCGGGCGTGCACGCCTTCCTGCATGTCGGCTGCGATCTGGTGGTCCTGCTCAACGAAACGCTGCGCGCCGCCATGCGCCCGCCGGCGGCCCCGTAAGCCACATCGAAACGCGCCTGCCTCGTCCCCTGCCATGAGCCGAAACCGCTTCGGGTGCCTGACCGGCACCGCCCTGATCCTCGGATGCACGATCCCCGCGGAGGCCGTTCCGCGGGGCGTCCCGATACCGGACCGGTTCGACGGCACCTGGAGCGTCGAGATCCTCACCGAATCCGGCACTTGCGACCGGGCCTACCGCTATCCGGTGCGGATCGAGCACGGGCAGGCCCGGTTCATCGGGACCGCCTTCGTGGTGCAGGGCAGCGTCACCCGCAACGGCGTGGTGCGCGGCTCGATCGCCAGCGGCATCGCCACCGCCAACGTCGCCGGCCGCCTCGGCCCGGACGGGTTCGGGACCGGCACCTGGGTCGCCTCCGGCGCCCTCGAATGCCGCGGCCGCTGGAAAGCCGAGCGGCGCGGCTGAGGCAGCGCGGTCACGGTCGCGAAATGGTCCGCATCTTGCCCGAGATCGGGCGGATGCAGCGGCCCCTCAGCCCCGATCCCGACGCATTCATGAGGGAATGCTGAACGCCGTTCGGACACCCGACGAGGCCGCCCGCATGAAGTCCACGATCCTCGCCACCTTCGCCGTCCTCGCGCTCGCCTCGACGGCGCAGGCCCGTCCCCACCGTCACCCGGCCGCTCCGGCCGTGAACCAGGCGGAGGCCGAGAAGGCCCTGGCTCCGTTGCGGCAGGCGGCGACGGAATGCTTCGCCGACACCGTGCTGGCGAACCCGAAGGCGACGGCCGAGGCGCGGGCTGGCCACTGGTACGAGGCGGTGGGCATCACCGGCTTCCTGTGCCGCCCGGAAGTCGCCGCGATGATCCAGGCCCATGACCGGATCTACGGCGCGCGGACCGGCGAGCGCTACTTCAAGGGCGCCTACGTCAAGCATCTCGACCAGCAGCTCGCCGAGCGGCTCCAGCCGATGCTGGCCCACAAGGCCGTCGCCAGCGCCGAGCCGCCGCCCGAGAAGGTTTTGGACAGCGAATCTCCGGCCAACTGAGCGGGAACCGCCCGCTGGGGTGAGCCGTCTCGGCCCAGGAGATGCGATGCCCTACGAGCTTCACTACTGGCCGATGATCCAGGGGCGCGGCGAGTTCGTCCGCCTCGCCCTCGAAGAATCCGGCGCCGACTATGTCGACGTGGCGCGTCGGGACGATGAAGACGGTGGCATCGAGCCGATGCTCGACCGCCTCGCCGATCCACAGAACCCACGCCCGCCCTTCGCGCCGCCGTTCCTGCGCGACGGCGCCGTCGTGATCGGCCAGACCGCTGCCATCCTGCTCTACCTTGGGCCGCGCCTCGGCCTCGTCGGCGAGTTCGAGACGGACCGGATCTGGACGCACCAGCTCCAGCTCACCATCGCGGATGCGGTGAACGAGGCGCACGACACCCACCATCCCCTCGGCGTCAACCTGTATTACGCCGATCAGAAGCCGGAGGCGTTGCGCCGAGCCCAGGGTTTTCGCGAGGAGCGCATCCCCAAATTTTTTGGGTATTTCGAGCGCGTGCTCGCGGCCAACCGCGGCGAACACATGGTCGGCTCAAGGCTGTCCTATGCCGACCTGTCCCTGTTCCAGCTCGTCGCCGGCCTGCGCTACGCCTTCCCGAAGGCGTCTGCAGCGGCCCTGCGCGACACGCCCCAGGTCGCGCGGCTGCACGAGGCGATAGCGCAGCGCCCGCGCATCGCCGCCTATCTCGCGAGCGACCGGCGTATCCCGTTCAACGAGGACGGGATCTTTCGCCGGTATCCGGAGCTCGACGGCTGAACCTTAGAGCCTGTTTGACTGCGTGATCGCAGTCGCGTGACGGTTCTGACTAACGTGTATCCCAATCGTTCCCTCATCCTGAGGTGCTGCGCAGCAGCCTCGAAGGAGCCCTCCAGGGATCGCGCGGCAGGCTGGAGGGCTCCTTCGAGGGCTCCGCTTCGCTACGCCACCTCAGGATGAGGGCGAGAATGGGAAAGGCCGGTCAAACAGGCTCTTACACGTCACCGGGGCGGGTGGGCGATCAGGATGCCGGCCAACGCCAGCGCGATGAGCCCCAGCACCAGCGACAGCAGCCGCCAGAACAGCAGCGGGTCCCGCTCCAGCAGTGAGGCCCGGCGCGTCTCCGTGAAGGCCGGGTTGGGGTACCGGAGGTCGTGGACGAATTCCGAGAGCGCCTGGTAGCGCCGGGCCGGATCGGGATGCACCGCCTTGCGCAGCGCCCCGTCGACCCAGGCCGGCAGCAGCGGCCGGACGCCCCGCGCCGAGGCGTAGCGGAGCTTGCGCTGGGCGGCCCGGGTCAACGCCCGGGGCACCCGATCGCCGTAGGGCAGCCGGCCGGTGAGCATCTGGTAGGCGATCACGCCCACCGAGAAGATGTCGGAGGACGCGGTCGAGGGTTCGCCCAGAAAGCATTCGGGGGCCGTGTACTGCACCGTCCCCAGAATCTCGGCGGCGTCGATCCGGGGATCGCCCTCGACCACGCCGGCCACCTTGGTGGCGCCGAAATCGATAACCTGGACGGTCCCGGCTTTGTCGATCAGGACGTTGTCGGGCCGCAGGTCCTGGTGGACCATCTCCCGGCGGTGGAAGGCCTGCACGCCCTTGGCGAGCTGCTCGATCAACCGGCGCACCGCCTCCAGTTCGGGGGCCGCGTGGTCGCGCATCCATTGGGTCAGGGTCTGGCCCTCGACGTAGCGCATGACCGTGTAGAGGTGGCTGCGTCGGCGGGTCTGCGGATGGGCCTTGAGCACGTGCGGGCTGTCGATCCGCCGGGCGATCCACTCCTCCAGGGCGAAGCGCTTGCGCTGGGCCGGGTCGTCGCGCAGGTCGAGCGACAGAACCTTCAGCGCAACCTGGTCCCCCGTCTCCGCATCGACCGCCAGGTAGACCCGGCTGCGTGGCCCGGAATGCAGGGTCCGCAGCAGCCGATAGCCGTCGAACTCGGCCGGTGGATCGAGCAGCGGCGCCGGGTCGAGCCCCGCGACACCCCCGAGCAGATCGGCCGGCTCGCCGTTGGGCACGGAATCGATCCGCACGATCTGGACGGTCAGGTTGTCCGGGCTGCCGGCCTCATGCGCGGCCTCCACGATCGCCCGTGCGGCAGAATCGAGATCGTCCCCGGCCGCCGCGATCATGGCCGCCACGTCCCGCGGGCGGAGATGCTCGTGGAGGCCGTCGGTGGTCAGCACGAAGACGTCGCCGGCCTCGAAGCTCACCGTGTGGTAGTCGATCTCGACATGCCCGCCCGCCCCCAAGGCGCGGCCGAGATAGGATTCCGCGGCCGAGACCACGACCCGGTGATCCTCTGTGAGCTGTTCCAGCGACCGGCCGGCCACCCGCCAGATCCGGGCATCGCCGACATGGAAGAGATGCGCGGTGCGCGCCTTCAGTATCAGCGCGCTGAAGGTGGTGACGTAGCCCTTGTCGGCATCGTGCGGATCGAGGCCGCGCCGCGTCTGGGCGTAGAGCCAGGAATTCGTCGCCGCGATCACCCGCTGCGCCGAGGACTTCACCGACCACGTGTCGGGGGTGGCGTAGTAGTCGCTGAGGAAGCTCTTGACCGCCGTCTCGCTCGCCAGGGCGCCCACCGCGCTGCTGCTGATCCCGTCGGCCAGCGCCACCGCGATACCTTTCAGACCCAGCGCCGGCGGCGACGGCACCAGGGCGCCGTGGAAATCCTGATTGGCCTCCTTGCGGCCGGCCGCGCTGGTCTGGCCGATCGTGATCGTCAGCTCCGCGCTCACGCGGCCGCCGCCGACGCGTCGCCCCGACCCCGATAGGACAGAGCCTCGGCCAAGTGCAGCCGGCGCACCTGCGCTTCTCCGTCGAGATCGGCGAGCGTGCGCGCCACGCGCAGGGTCCGGTGGAAGCCGCGGGCCGAGAGCCGCATGCTCTCGGCCGCCTGCCGGATCAGGGCCGTGCCCTCGGCGTCGGGGCTCGCCACCTCCTCGATCAGATTCGCCGGGCAGGTGGCGTTGGTGGTGGCGGCCGGCAGGGCGCGGGCGGCGTAGCGCGTCGTCTGGAGCGTGCGGGCGGCGGCGACCCGGGCGGCGGCCTCGCGGGAGCCCTCGGCCGGCGGCGGCAGGATCAGGTCAGCGGCCGTGACCGCCGGCACCTCGATGCGCAGGTCGATCCGGTCGAGCATCGGCCCGGAGATCCGCGCCTGATACTGCGCCATGCAGCGCGCGTTCGGGCCCCGCCGGCAGGCATAGCCCGGCTCCAGCCCCTGGCCGCAGCGGCACGGGTTCATGGCCGCCACGAGCTGGAAGCGGGCCGGATAGGTCACCCGGTGGTTCGCCCGGGCGATCATCACCTCCCCGGTCTCCATCGGCTGGCGCAGGCTGTCGAGCACCTGCGGGGTGAATTCGGGCAGCTCGTCGAGGAACAGCACCCCGCCATGGGCGAGCGACACCTCCCCGGGTCGCGCCCCGAGGCCGCCGCCGACCAGCGCCGCCATCGAGGCGGAATGGTGCGGCTGCCGGAACGGCCGGCGGTTCGAGAGCGCCCCGTCCTTCAGCTCGCCGGCCACCGACTGGATCATCGAGATGTCGAGCAGCTCCCGGGGCGTGAGCGGCGGCAGGATCGACGGCAGCCGGGCGGCGAGCATCGACTTCCCGGAGCCGGGCGGCCCGTTCATCAGCAGGTTGTGCCCGCCGGCCGCCGCGATCTCCAGGGCGCGCTTGGCGCCCTCCTGGCCCTTGATGTCGGACAGGTCCGGCAGCGGACCCGCCAGACCGGCCACCGAGGGTTCGGGCCGGGCCATGACCTGGCTGCCTTTGAAGTGGTTGGCCAGCTGGATCAGCGAGCGCGGGGCGAGCACGTCGAGGTCGCCCCCGGCCCAGGCCGCCTCGGACCCGGTGGATGCCGGGCAGATCAGCCCGAGGCCGCGGGCTCCCGCCGCGATGGCGGCCGGCAGCACGCCGTTCACCGCCGTGATGCTGCCGTCCAGCGCCAGCTCGCCGAGCACGCAATAGCCGGAGAGCGCGTCGGCCGGGATCGCCCCGATCGCCGCCATGACGCCGAGTGCGATCGGCAGATCGTAATGCGAGCCCTCCTTCGGCAGGTCGGCCGGGGCGAGGTTGACGGTGATGCGTTTGGCCGGCAGCGCCAGCCCGGAGGCGATCAGGGCGCCCCGTACCCGCTCGCGCGATTCCGCCACCGCCTTGTCGGGCAGGCCGACCACGTTGAACACGACGTTGCCCGGGATGATCTGGACCTGCACGTCGACGGACCGGGCCTCGATCCCCTCGAACGCCACGGTGGCGACGCGTGTGACCATAGGTCGGCAGTCCTGGGCCCCGGAGCCGAAGCGGCGCGACGGGCAACCTTAGCTGTGCTGGAAAATCGAAGCGGGCTCAAGAGGATCGCGGTTCGCGCGGAACCCAGGCGCGGTCTTCCTGTTCAAAGCCGGCACGCGATAAAAACCGGAGACCGCCATGCGCCTCGCCATCCCCCTGCTCGCCCTGACCCTCGCCGCCGGCATCACGGCCACGGCCCGGGCCGATGAAAAGCTTCCGCCGGACCAGCAGGCCAAGGTCGAGGCCGTGCTCCGTCAGGAGGGCTTCACCACGTGGAAGGAGATCGAGCTGGATGACGGGATGATCGAGGTCGACGACGCGGTGGATTCCAACGGCAAGCAGTTCGACCTGAAGCTCGATCCGAAGACCCTGGCTGTGGTGAAGCGCAAGGCCGAGTAGCCGGCGCTTGCGTTCGGTCAAGAGCCCGGCCATATAGCCGGCGGGGGGTTGGCGAGGGACGTTTCACTCGCCAACCGGGTCAGGTCCGGAAGGAAGCAGCCCTAACGAGACCGAGCGGGTCTTCGTCCAGCCTCCCACCTCATTTCCTGGCGCTCGGAAGCCCGACCCGACACGGCATGGACGCTTCGACCGGCACGCCTGACGACGAGCCGGGCCTGCCCGGGTTCGCAAGCCCCGCCAGCGCGGCGACGCCCTATCGGGTGCTCGCGCGGAAATACCGCCCCACCAATTTCGGCGACCTGATCGGCCAGGACGCGATGGTCCGGACCCTGGCCAACGGGTTCGCGGCCAACCGCATCCCGCAGGCCTGGATGCTGACCGGCGTGCGCGGGGTCGGCAAGACCACCACCGCCCGCATCCTGGCTCGCGGCCTCAACTACGCCCGCGCCGGCGTGCCCGATACCGGCCCGACCGTGTCGATGCCGGAGCTCGGCCTGCACTGCGCGGCGATCATGGAATCCCGGCACATGGATGTGTTGGAGATGGATGCCGCCTCGCATACCGGCATCGACGACGTGCGCGCGATCATCGACGGCATCCGCTATGGGCCCGTCTCGGCGCGCTACAAGGTCTACATCGTGGACGAGGTCCACATGCTCTCCGAGAAGGCGTTCAACGCCTTCCTGAAGACGCTCGAGGAGCCGCCCCCCCACGCCAAGTTCGTGTTCGCCACCACGGAGATCCGCAAGGTTCCGGTGACGATCCTGTCGCGCTGCCAGCGTTTCGACCTGCGCCGGGTCGAGGCGCCGATCCTGCACGCGCATCTCGCCAAGGTCTGCGCGGCGGAAAAAGTCGAGGCCGAGGACGAGGCGTTGGGCGCCATTGTGCGCGCCGCCGAGGGCTCGGTGCGCGACGCGCTCTCGCTGCTCGACCAGGCCATCGCGCACGGCGCCGGCGCGGTCACGGCCCAGAGCGTGCGCGACATGCTCGGGCTCGCCGACCGGGCTCGGATCCTCGACCTGTTCGAGGCGGTGATGCGCGGTGCCGTGCCGGCGGCCTTCGCGGAGCTGCGGGCGCAATACGATTCCGGCGCCGACCCGTCGGTGGTGCTGTCCGATCTTGCCGCGTTCACGCATCTCGTCACTCGGCTCAAGCTCGTGCCGGAGACCGCGTCCGACCCGACGCTGAGCGAGACCGAGCGGGTCCGCGGCGGCCAGTTCGCGGAAAAACTCTCGATCCGCGCCCTGTCGCGGGCTTGGCAGATCCTGCTGAAGGCGATCCCCGAGGTCCAGGCCGCCCCGCGCCCCTTGGCGGCGGCCGAGATGGCGATCGTGCGCCTCGCCTACGCGGCCGACCTGCCGACCCCCGACGAGGCCCTGCGCCAGCTGAAGGCCGAAGCCGCGGCGGCGCTGCCCGAGGAGGCAGCGCCTCCATCCGCCCGCCCGCCCCTGCCGCCGATCCCCGACCTGCGCGGCGGCGGCCAGACCGCCGTCGCCACCGCACCGAGGCCGATGCCGGTCGCCACCCCCGTGGCGATGCCGGCCTCGGCGCCGGCCCCGATCGCAATGGCGGCCCCGGCGGAGCGTCCCGCCGCCCCGCCCGCGCCGCGCCTCACCCGTTACGAGGACGTGGTGGCGCTGGCCGACGCCAACCGCGACATCCTTCTGAAGACCGCGCTGGAGCGCGACGTCCACCTCGTGCGCTTCGAGGAGGGGCGGATCGAGTTCCGATTGGCACCCGGCGGCCGGGCGACGCTCGCTACCGACATCGCCGCCGCGATCCTGCGCTGGACCGGCCAGCGCTGGGTCGTCTCGGTCTCGAAGGAAGAGGGCGCACCGACCCTCGACGCCACCGTGAAGGCCGCCACCGAGACCCGCCGCGAGAATGCGGCGGCCGACCCGTTCGTGCGCGAGGTCCTGACGCGCTTCCCCGGCGCCGAGATCGTGGATGTGCGCGAGACCGCGCCGCTGCCGACGCCCGATCAGGCGATTACGGGGGACGGTGACCCGGTACCGGCCGATGAAGCCCCCGACGACGACTTCTGAGGCGCGCCCGTCCGGCCGCACATGGCGGGCGGGCCCTGTCATACCCACGTAAACGCATCGATACGCGACGAGAGGACTGCATGCGCGACCTGATGGGCATCATGAAGCAGGCTCAGGCCATGCAGGAGAAGATGGGATCCCTGCAGGCGGAGCTCGACGAGATCGAGGTGACCGGCGCCTCCGGGGGCGGCTCCGTGCGGGTGACCATGAGCGCCAAGGGCCAGATGAAGGGCGTCACGATCGACCCGTCCCTGATGGTCGCCGACGAGCGCGAGATCCTTGAGGACCTGATTGTGGCCGCCTGCAACGACGCCCGCGGCAAAGCCGAGGCGACCATGCAGGAGCGCATGGCCGAGCTGACCAAGGGTCTGCCCCTGCCGCCCGGCATGAAGCTGCCGTTCTAGGGGCCCCGGGATACGGGTGCGGAGCCACGGATCTCCGAATCTCTTCCCTCATCCTGAGGTGCCGGGCGATCGAAGATCGCTCGGCCTCGAAGGAGCCCTCAAGATGGCTCGGTGATCCCTGGAGGGCTCCTTCGAGGCCCGCTGGCGCGGGCGCCTCAGGATGAGGGCGAGGATTGGAAAAGCGGGTCTAGCAATCACGTGCTGCGTCTTCGTCAACGCGGTCGTCGGCTGACCAAGACGATCCCGGCCAGGATGAGTGGAATCGCCAGAGCGAGGATTAGCGGGAAGCTCTCGCCCAGCAACGCCACCGCCAGGGCCTTTCCAGTGATCGCGCCGATCCAGCCGATCTGGCTGAGCCCGACCGGCCCGCTCACCCTCTGAAGAACGAAAAACAGGCCGTAGGTGGCGGCGATGGTCGCGGCCTGAACCGGCAGCAGCGCTAAGGTCCAGGTCGCAGGCACCGCGAAGAGCGGCACGGCGGCCAGGATGGCGTAGGCGCCGATGAGCACGGCGGCGGTCAGCACCATCACCGGCGCCAGCAGGCGCGGCGACGTATCAGCGGGCCACGCGACCGTGCGATAGATGTTGCCGGCGGCCACGCTGACCGGCGCCGCGAGCGCGAGCCCGGCCCAGAGCCCTCCACCCTCCGCCCCGGTGAGTCGCGAGGCCGCGAACAGCACCGCGCCGCCGAGCCCGAGACCCATGCCGACCACGCCTTGGACCGAGACCCGATCCATCCCGAGAATCAGCGCCAGGCCGTAGGTCAGGAGCGGCGGGAAGGCGAGGCAGAGCGCGACGAAGCCGGCCCCGACATGCGGAATCGCCGCGAAAGACAGGATGTTGGGCAAGGCAAAGCTCAGCAGCCCGGCCTGCAGCCCGTAGCGGAGGAGGGTCGCGGACGGCTTCAGCCTCTCGCCCGCCAAGCCCGCGAAGGTCGCCAGGACCAGCCCGCCGCCCAACGCGGACCAGAACAGGAAGCTGATCGGATGCCAGCCCAGACCGCTGGCGAGGCCGGCCATGACGGTGGTCAGCCCCAGCAGGAACCCGGTTGACAGCAGCAGACCGTAAGCCGTCGGCGCGACCGCAGGCGTGATTGTCGGGGCTGTCGCACCCATGGCGTTTCTCCACGTCCGGCAAACGGGTCGGAGCGATTGCCTGCCGGACCCTCGGTACCTAAAATCTCGACGCAAAGTATCTTTACGTCAAGATATCGAGGAGCGTGAGATGACGCCATTCGAGGACCGTGCGGCCCGCGCCGTCGCGCAATGGCGCCGCGAGCGGCCCGATCTCGATCCGTTTCCGATGGAGGTTCTGGGTCGGCTGACCGAGTTGGCACAGGTCATCCTCCGCGACCGGCTCAATCCGGCCTTCGCGGGCTTCGGTCTCCAGCAGGGTGAATTCGACGTGCTCGCGACCTTGCGGCGGTCGGGCGCGCCCTACGCGCTGACCCCGACGGCGCTGTGCGATGCGGCGATGATCTCGTCGGGCGGGATGACCGCGCGGATCGACCGCCTGGAAAAGGCCGGCCTGATCGCGCGGCAGAAGCACCCGACCGACCGGCGTGGGACCCTCGTTGCGCTGACCGACTCGGGCAAGACGCTGATCGACGCCATGCTGCCGGCCCATGTCGAGACCGAGCGCGGCATCCTGGCGGCCCTGACGGACGACGAGCAGCGCACGTTGAATGCGCTGCTCGCGAAACTGCTTGCCGGACTCGGGTGAGCGGGCGGCAGCCGTTCAGGCCGCCGCCCCTGTTTCGCTTTTACGCGGCGATCGCCTGCGCGGTCGGTCCGGCGGCGCGCACGTCGGAGTCGACATGGGCCTCGAAGCGCTTGAAGTTGTCTTCGAACATCTTCACCAGCCGGGCCGCCGTCTCGACGAAGGCGCCCTTGTTGCCCCAGGTCTTGACCGGGGTGAGGATGTCCGCCTCGACGCCCGGGACCGAGACCGGCACCGCGAAGCCGAAATACGGGTCGCGGCGGAACTCGGCCTGGGCCAGCGACCCGTCGAGCGCGCCGGCGAGCAGGCGGCGGGTCACGCGGATCGGCATGCGCTGGCCGGTGCCGACGCCGCCGCCGGTCCAGCCGGTGTTGACCAGCCAGCAATCGACGTCGTGCGCGGCGATCAGGTCGCGGAGCAGGTTGCCGTAGACGCTCGGGTGCCGAGGCATGAAGGGCGCGCCGAAGCAGGTCGAGAACGTCGCCTCCGGCCCGGTCAGGCCGCGCTCGGTGCCGGCCACCTTGGCGGTGTAGCCCGAGAGGAAGTGGTACATCGCCTCGGCGCCGGTGAGCTTGGCGATCGGCGGCATCACCCCGAAGGCGTCGCAGGTGAGCATCACGATGTTCTTCGGATGCCCGGCCCGGCCGGTGGCGCTGGCATTGGCGATGAAGTCGAGCGGGTAGGCGCAGCGGGTGTTCTCGGTGAGCGAGGCGTCGTCGAAATCCGGCACGCGGGTGACCGGGTCGATCACCACGTTCTCCATCACCGTGCCGAACCGCTCGGTGGTGGCGTAGATCTCCGGCTCGGCGTTGCGCGAGAGGCGGATCGTCTTGGCGTAGCAGCCGCCCTCGAAGTTGAAGATGCCTTCGTCCGACCAGCCGTGCTCGTCATCGCCCAGCAGCTGGCGCGAGCTATCGTTCGACAGGGTGGTCTTGCCGGTGCCCGACAGGCCAAAGAAAATCGCCGAGCCGCCCTCGGCGTCGAGCGCCGCGTTGGCCGAGCAATGCATCGGCATCACGTTCTGGCCGGGCAGGATGTAGTTCAGGTAGGTGAAGACCGACTTCTTCATCTCGCCCGCGTAAGCCGAGCCGCCGATCAGCACGAGCTTCTTGGAAAAGTCGATGGCGATCACGGTTTTGGACCGGCAGCCGTGCCGGGCGGGATCCGCCTGGAAGCTCGGCAGGTCGATGATCGTCAGGTCCGGTACGTAGGCGGCGAGCTCGGAGCGGTCCGGCCGGATCAGCAGGTTGCGGATGAACAGCGAGTGCCAGGCGAACTCGGTGAACACCCGGGCCTTCACCCGGTGGGCCGGGTCGGCACCGCCGTAGAGGTCCTGGGCGAACAGCTCCTTGCCCTCGGCGTGCTTCAGGAAGTCCTGGTGCAGGGTCGCGAACTGCTCGGGCGTGATCGCGCCGTTGTTGTCCCACCAGACCTCGTTCTCGGTGGTGGCGTCGCGCACCACGAACTTGTCCTTGGGCGAGCGTCCGGTATGGCTGCCGGTGGTTGCCACGAAGGCGCCGCCGCAGGCGAGTTGGCCCTCCTTGCGGGCGAGGGCCTCCTCGTAGAGGCGCGGTGCCTCGAAATTCCAGTGGACGGCCTTCAGGGCGCGGAAGCTGGCGGCGTCGGCATCGTGGGCCGCGTTGTGATCACCGATGTTGGTCAAAAGCGTATCTCCCGGGGCCCCTGTTCGTGCCGTCGACGCGACATGACCGGACGCCAGCGGCATCCGGGATTGGCCGGGGGACGTCCGTGCGGTCGTACAGGACCGCCGCACGCTGGATCACCGTTCCCCGGTCGCCTGCACCGCCCATACTGGATAGGCGGCCAAGCGTTGCCGTCTTACTGGGTCTTGCCGGGGGCCTGCAACGCGGTCGCGCGGGTTTGACCACAGTGATGAGCGCAGCAAGCCCGTGCTGTAACCAGTCGGATCCGGGTATTCTTAATTCCGGCGGCCGCAAAGCGAGCCGGAAATACCCATATCGACGGTGGGCGCAGATGCGCCCTTGCGCAGCGGCCGCCGCCCGCTATGCCCTACCGAACGTCCCATAGATCCTCGCCCCCGCCCAAGAGGCATGATGCCCCAAGCCGTCGCAGGCCCCGAGATCGAGCGCTTGATCCAGCTTCTGTCCCGGATGCCGGGCCTGGGACCGCGCTCGGCGCGGCGGGCCGCGCTCCAGCTCATCAAGAAGCGCGAGACGCTGCTCGCGCCGCTGGCCGACGCCATGCGGGTCGCGGCCGAGCGCATCGTGGTGTGCACCAGTTGCGGCAATGTCGATACGTCCGAGCCGTGCACGATCTGCCGCGATGCCGAGCGCGACCCCTCGACCCTCGTGGTGGTGGAGGACGTATCGGACCTTTGGGCCCTGGAACGGTCCGGGGCCGTCAAGGCGCGCTACCATGTGCTCGGCGGCGTGCTGTCGGCCCTGGACGGCGTCCGGCCCGAGCACCTGAACCTCGCCAGCCTGGTGGAGCGCGCGGCCGATCCCGCGGTGAAGGAAATCATCCTGGCGCTGAACGCCACCGTCGACGGCCAGACCACCGCCCATTACCTCACCGAATCGATCCGGCACCTCGACCGCAAGGTGACGCGCCTCGCCCACGGTGTCCCGGTCGGCGGCGAGCTGGATTATTTGGACGAGGGGACGCTCACCGCGGCGATCCGCAGCCGCACCGCCTTCTGAGCGCGCCCGTCATCCGGAGCGCGAACGGTATTTGACCGGCCTCGACCCACGCCATATTGCCTCGGAAATCCCCGGAGTCCGCGTCTGTGGCGCTCCCCTTGCCGGTTTCCGCCATGACCATTCGTCCGCTCGTCATCCTCCCCGACGCCGTCCTGCGCCGCATCTCCGATCCGGTCGGGCCGATCACGCCCGAGATCCGCACCCTCGTGGCCGACATGTTCGAGACGATGTACGACGCGCCCGGCGTCGGGCTGGCGGCGATCCAGGTCGGCGTCGCCAAGCGGGTCGTGACCATCGACACCTCGAAGGAAGAGGGCGTGCGCGATGCGCGGGTCTTCATCGATCCGGAGATCGTCTGGGCCTCGGACGAGAAGCGGGTCTACGACGAGGGCTGCCTGTCGATCCCGGAATATTACGCCGAGGTCGAGCGGCCGGATCGAGTCCGGGTGAAGTTCCGCGATCTCGACGGCAACGATCAGGAGATCGAGGCGGACGGCCTGCTGGCGACCTGCATCCAGCACGAGATCGACCACCTGAACGGCGTGCTGTTCATCGATCACATCTCGAAGCTGAAGCGCGACCGGGTGATCAAGCGCTTCACCAAGGCGGCCAAGCGCGACGCGGCGTGATCGCCATGCGCGTCGTCTTCATGGGCACGCCGGATTTCGCGGTGCCGACGCTCGCCCGGATCGCGCAGGACGGCCACGACATCGTTGCCGTCTACACGCGCGCTCCGGCCAAGGCCGGCCGTGGCATGAGCCTGCGGCCCTCGCCGGTCCACGCCCAGGCCGACACGCTCGGAATCCCGGTCCTGACCCCGACGAGCCTGCGCACCCCGGAGGCCGCCGCGACCTTCGCCGGGCACGCGGCCGACATCGCCGTGGTGGTCGCCTACGGCATGCTGCTGCCGCAGGCGATCCTGGATAAGCCCAAGCACGGTTGCCTCAACCTGCATGGCTCGCTGCTGCCGCGCTGGCGCGGCGCCGCTCCGATTCAGCGCGCCGTGATGGCCGGCGATGCCGAGAGCGGCGTCGGCGTGATGCGCATGGAGGCGGGCCTCGATACCGGGCCGGTGGCCCTGGAGGCGCGCGTCTCGATCGCGCCCGGCATGACCGCAGGCGCGTTGCACGACGCTCTGATGCCGGTGGGGGCCGCGCTGATGTCCCAGGCCCTCGAACGCCTCGGCCGCGACGACTTGGCCTTCACGCCGCAAGCCACCGAGGGCGTCGTCTACGCGCACAAGATCGGCAACGACGAGGCGCGGATCGACTGGTCGCGTCCGGCCGATGCGGTGGCGAACCACATCAACGGCCTGTCGCCGTTCCCGGGCGCATTCTTCGAGGTCGATCTCGGCAAGGGACCGGAGCGGGTCAAGGTCCTCCGGGCTGCGGCCGGCGAGGGCGCGGGCGCGCCGGGGATTCTGCTCGACGCGAACGGGCTGGTCGCCTGCGGCACGGGCGCGGCCCGGCTGCTGGAACTGCGCCGGGCCGGCAAGGGCGGCAGCGCCAGCGGTGCCGAGTTCGTGCGCGGCGCGCGCATCGCGCCCGGCGCAAGCCTCGGCTGATGCCCCGTTACAAGCTCGTCATCGAGTACGACGGCGGCCCGTTCTGCGGCTGGCAGCGCCAGGCCGACGAACCCACGGTGCAGGGGGCGATCGAGGCGGCGGTGACGCGCTTCTCCGGCGAGGATGCCCGGCTCACCTGTGCCGGCCGGACCGATGCCGGGGTCCACGCCATCCACCAAGTCGCCCATCTCGACCTCGCCAAGGACTGGCGGACCGACACGGTGCGGGACGCCGTCAATGCCCATCTGCGGCCGCTTCCGGTCGCCGTGCTGTCCGCCGAGATCGTCCCGACGCGCTTCGACGCGCGCCATTCGGCGATCCGCCGACACTACCGCTACCGCATCCTTAACCGCCGCAGCCCGGCCGCGCTCACCCGCGCCCATGTCTGGCACGTGCCCTGGCCGCTCGACCCGGACGCGATGCATCGCGCCGCCCAGCGCCTCATTGGCCATCACGATTTTTCGGCGTTTCGCGCCGCCGAGTGCCAGGCGAACAGCCCGATGCGGACCCTGGAACGGCTCGACGTGGCGCGTACGACCATGGCTTTGCACGAGGAGATCGTGGTGACGACCTGCGCGCGCTCGTTCCTGCACCATCAGGTGCGGGCCATGGTCGGCACGCTGATGCTCGCCGGCTGCAGACGGCTTTCGGCCGACGACGTGGCCGACATCCTGGCCTCGGGCGAGAAGCGCCGGTGCGGACCGCTGGCGCCGGCCTCCGGGCTGACCTTTGTGGGGGTGGATTACGCTTAACCGCTTATTCGGACCCACGATTTCCGACGGAAGACGGTTCTGAGCAACGGAGATCCCAACCCCTCCCCTCATCCTTGTAACTCTGGTTTGACCGCCCGTGGTAGAGCGGTCAGGGCGGAGACGGAGGGGACACCGGCTCATCCCAGGGCGTTAGAGCCCGGACCTCAGCACGGTCGCCCCTCCGTTCAGCCATCGACCTCGAACAGT